>DASVVH010000251.1:0-11217 GCA_036386615.1 Ardenticatenaceae bacterium | reverse complement strand
ACGCATCCACGCCATTAACGACGACCCCGCCGCGCCCTGCGTTCGTTCAGGGAGCGCAGGCGCTCCGCCTCATCCCAGCGCTGGCGGTGCCGTTGGCAATAGGGTTTGTCGCGTTCTCGTTCATCCGACGGGGCCGCTTCTCTGTGCTGCTCGTTGAAGCGTTGAGCCTCTCATGGGTTCTCGGCGCGGGGCTGACCTCCGTCGCTATGCTGTGGCTGAACGCGCTTGGCCTCTCGCTATGGGCGCAGATTGTTGTTCTCTCGTGCCTCGCCCTCGCGGGATTGGTATGGCGCGCGAAGGCAGGTTCAGGGCACCCCATTGAAGCGCGTGCAGGTATGGAGAGGGGTAGCCGCCCGTCCTTTCTCCTTATTCCTTTCTCCTTGTTCCTTTCACTTCAAGTTGCGTTTGTTGCGCTCATGGCCCTTGGTCAGCCGCTCTTCATTTGGGATAGCTGGGTGACGTGGGGTATGAAGGCGCGCACCATCTTCCTGGATGGTGCCATCTCGCCTGCGGTCTACGCGGACGCCTCGCGTGCTGTTACGCACCTGGACTATCCTCTTTTGTTGCCGCTGAATCAGGCGTGGCTCTATGGTTGGCTGGGCATGCCGGATGACCGTTTCGCGGGGCTACCTTCTTTGCTCTTCTATCTGGCCTTGCTCGGCCTCTGCTACTCTGCTGTGAGGCGATGGGGCGCGAACCAGACGCTTGCCCTCGCCGCTACGGCTATCGTCGCCTCCATGTCGCAACTTAGCCTGCTGGCGGGGCACGTCTTCGCCGATGTGCCTCTCGCTGCACTCTGCGTTATCTCTGTACTATATCTGATGCGCTGGCTCGACGAAGGAGAGCGGGGCGCTTTGGCAATCGCCGCTCTCGCCGCCGGGCTGATGCCCTGGACCAAGCGAGAAGGGGTCGTCATGCTCGGCGTGCTCTGCGTCATCGTCCTCGTCATGTGCGGCAGGAGCCGACGGGCATGGGCTGCGCTGGGCGCGGTGCTGCTGTCGGCGGTACTTCTCGCCGCGCCCTGGTACCTATTTCTGGCGTGGCAGGGCGTCCCCAACAGCGACTTCCTGCCTCTCACCCTTGCCACCGCGCGTGAGAACCTGGGACGCCTGCCCACCATCAGCCGCATGGCGCTCGCCACTCTGTTGAGTGGATGGTGGAACTTCATCTGGCCTCTGGCGGCGGTCGTCGCGGCCCTTGGATTTTCCAGACGAGTATCTGAACCGAATGACAACGTAGGCGCTCTGCGAACAATCAATATCCTGCCCCTGAGTGCTCTCCTCTATCTTACCATCATGGGGCTGACGTACCTTTTCTCCGCCTACGTGCCTTACGAGCAGCACATCGCCACTTCGTTCTATCGCCTCGTCGCTCACGTCGCACCATTGCCCGTGCTATGGGTCGCCTACCAGGGCATCCCGAAGGAGGGCGCGGGCACATGAGCACGAAGATTCTGGCGACTCCTGCCGCTATCACGTCACCGCAGCACCGCGCCCCCTCGTGGCTCTTGCTGCTGCCGTTGGTGCTGGTTGTGCCCCTCGCGGCGGGCCTGCTGGCGTTGTGGGGGAACTTCGATGGCCTTTACGGGCAAGACCCTTACGCATATTACAACTATGCCGTCGGCCCTTTGCGGCAGAGCCTTCTGCGCCTGGAAGCTCCGCCGCCCTTCTACTGGCCTCCGGGCTACTCGTTGCTGGTGACACTCGTTTCTTTCGTGGTGGGCACAGGGCCACTCGCGGGGCAATTGGTGAGCCTTCTCTGCGGCGCGCTCGTTCCACTTCTCACAGCCCTGCTTGCTCACGAGGTTTGGTCAGCACGCCAACCGTTCAGCGCAGGCACGGGGAACTCTCTCTTCGTGCCGCTCGTCGCCGGACTGGTCGCGGCCTTTCACGGTCAACTGTGGCAGTCCAGCACCATCATCATGTCCGACACGGCGGGGCTGGCGGCGGCGACCCTCGGCATCTGGGCGCTGGCCCGCTATGGACGGTTGGGCACGCTGCGCTGGCTGCTCCTAGCGGCGGGGGCGGTTGCCTATTCCGTTCTGGTGCGGTGGCCCCTCGCTCCGCTTGCCCTCCCGGCGGCGGCCTACGCGCTGGTGGTCCTGAGCCGCCAGGAGCGACGGCGCGCTCTCGCTCACGGAGTGGCTGCCGCGCTGCTCGTCGGCCTCGTTCTGGGGCCACTGCTCTTTGCTACCTTCGCGGGGGTGCGCGGCCCGAACGGTGATGGACGCGCCTTCGGCTCCAGCTTCGAGGTCTTCAGTTGGAACCCGTTGAACGCTCTGCGCCGCGACTTTGTGACCCTTGAAGGTTATTATCATTACAAACTCCCGGTGGGCCTCTACTATGCCATCGCCCCGGCGCGGAGCTTCGCCTTTACGCCGCTTCTCGCGGCTTTCGCGCTGCCCGGCCTGTACACGCTCGCGCGCCGACGCACGCTCCAGTCGCTGCTGCTTCTGGTCGGTTGGGCGGGGGTAATCTACCTCTTCCTCGCGGGGTTTGCTTACCAGAATTTCCGCTACACGCTGGCCTACGTGCCGCCCATCGCAATCCTCATCGCTATTGGCTTTGCCACGGCGCGCGAGGCAGCGCGCGGGCGGGCCAATGGCCTACTGGCGCTCGTGCTGGTGGCGGGCCTTGCCTGGATGGCAGTCGGCGGTGTGGAACTCACGCGGGACTTCATCGAGCGCAAGCAACTGGACCTCGCCGCCGTGCGCTGGACCGAGAGTCAACTGCCGCCCGATGCTCGCCTGCTGACCTTCGGCATCACATTGGCTTTTGAGCACTACACGGCGCTGGAAACTGTGGAGTTCTATAACCTGACAGCCGATGACCTCGCCCGCCTCGCTTCGGATGGGCATCCAACCTTCCTCCTGCTCGAACTCGACAGCATCGAGCAGCAGTGGCGTGACCGCCCGCCCTCGGAGAACTACCACTGGCTGCGCGACAATGCGGGCCTCGAAGCGCTTGGGCAGCACGCGCCCTACACGCTCTTCCGCGTGGGAGGGGCAACGCCATGAAAATCGGCCTCGTCGTCCCCGGTTTCAGCGCCGACGAGTGCGACTGGTGCATCCCGGCGCTTCGCCATCTGGTGCGCGAACTGGCACAGGCGGACGAGGTTTTCGTCCTCGCGCTGCGCTATCCCCATCGCGTGGGCCGCTACGCCTGCTTTGGCGCACAGGTGCAGGCGCTGGGCGGCGGCACGAAACGCTGGGGCTACAGCGCCGCCGTGTGGGGCCGCGCCCTCGCTATTCTCGCTGCCGAGCACCGCCGGAGGCCCTTTGATGTGCTGCACGCCTTCTGGGCGAACGAGGGCGGTGCCCTGACGGCTCTCGCGGGCCGCGCGCTAGGCGTGCCCACCGTCGTCAGCCTCGGCGGGGGGGAACTCGTCGGCTTCGCGGACATTGGGTATGGGGGACAGCTATCGCGGAGCGAGCGCGGGAAGACCCGCATCGCTCTCACCCAGGCCATTGCCGTCACTGCCGGGTCGAGCAGCCTGCTTGAACGGGCCGCGCCCTGGCTGCGTGGTCGGCCCGCCGGGCAGGTGCAGCGCGTTCCCCTCGGCGTGGACACTGACCTATTTTGCCCTGGTCCGGCGACCCAAAAGGAAGGGACGCCGCGCCTCGTTCACGTTGCCTCGCTTCTGCCCATCAAGGAGCAACGGGTTCTCTTGCAGGCAGCCGCGCACCTTCAGGCGCGTGGGGTGCGATTTGAATTGGACATCGTTGGGGAGGGGCCGGAGGAGCAACGGCTGAGGGAGTTAGCGGACGAGTTGGGAATTGCGGACATCGTGCATTTTCGAGGAGCGATTCCGCACGACCAACTGCCGGACCTCTACCGCGCGGGGAGCCTTTTCGTGCTCACCTCGCGCTTCGAGTCGCAGTGTATGGCTGTGCTGGAGGCGGCGGCTTGCGGCGTGCCGACGGTTGGCACGAGCGTCGGCGTCGTGCCCGAACTCGCGCCGGATGCGTCTGTGGCGACACCTGTGGGCGATGCTCAGGCTCTGGCAGATGCTATCGCCGCCCTGCTAGCCGACCCGGCCCGCCTTGCCAGCATGGGCCGCGCGGCGCGTGCCCAGGTCGAAGCAGAGTACAGCCTTGAACGCTGTGTTGAGCGCTTCCGCCATCTCTACGCGATGCTCGCGGCCCCTCAGATCGCTCCCTCTTCCACCGAAGCGAGGCGGCTGAGTGCGACGATGAGGCCCAGAGTGATCCAAAAGAGTAAGTACAACGAAACAACTTCCAGGAAGTAATCGAGCAGACCATGCAGCAGAAACGCACCCGCACCCGCAGCCAGCCCTACGAGCCACACCCGCGCCACCGCGCCTGGTGGCCGCAGGAAGGCGCGGAGCGCGCGTGCCAGAACGTTCAGCACGAGCCAGCCAAAAGCTGCCGCGCCCAGGATGCCGAGCGTCGCCGCGAACTCGACGTAGAGGTTGTTGGCGTAGATGCGGTCGTCCCAGTCCGCCATGCCCAGATACTGACCGTAGAGGTGGCGGAAGTTGCCCGGCCCGACACCCAGCAGGGGCCGTTCCCGCCACATCAGCCACCCCGCGCGCCACAGGTCGCGGCGGCCAACCGTCGGCGGGAAGGTCGGTTGCAAGCTCTCCGCTTCCGTCCTCGGCCTGACCGCCAGCGGTGGCGGCGGTGTCGTGGGCGCTGTGGCTCTCTCGACGGAGACCGCTGTCTCGGCAGCGGGCACCTCGCGGTCGCTAAACCAGAGGATATTCTGTTGCAACATGCTCCATTCGAGGCGATAATTGCCGGGAGGCAGAGCAGGGTCAAGTGGCACGGTCAACTCGATGCTCGTGCCGGGCGCAACGTTGCGCGGCAGCGCCACTTCATAGTGGTCCTTCGCGCCTGCAAGCTGCCCGTCCTCTGTCAACCACTGGTAGCCGAGCGCGAACGGGTTTTCGCCCTCGGCCTGCCAGGTTGCCTGCCCCGTGTTGTGCGCCGTGACGGTAATCGTCTCAGCCGCGCCACTTTCCAGTTCTAGCGAGGTCGGAACGGTGTACGTCGCGCCATACCAGTTCAAATCATTCTCAGTCGTCAGCCGCGTGCGGAAGGTCGCGCTACGCGTCACCAGCAGCGCGACGACGAGGACCAGCGCCAAGAGTGTTGTCACAACCGGGCGGACCAGCCCCCGCATGGCTGAACCCCTCCCTGAGAAGAGGCCGATGAGCAGCATCCCGACCAGCACAAGCGCCAGCGTCACCATGCCGGAGCGTGTGAGCGTCTCCACTACCAGCGTGGAGCCGAGCAGCGCGACGAGCAGGGCCAGCCACCGCGCGGCCCGCGCGCGGGCCGTCACCGCAAGAACTAGGGCTAGAGGGGTCGTGGCCTCGAAGAACATCGAGGCCACCGTCGCGTACTGGAACGAGCCGCTCACGCGAAGCTCGCCGCCCACCCGCGAGGGTGCCTCCTTGAACAGCGCGAGGAGTGGCGTGGACGCGGCCCAGCCCAGCGCCTCGAACCAGCCCAGCAGCGCGCTCAAGCCCGCGCCCGCCGCGATGGCCCACAGCAGCCCTTCGACACGCTCGGCCCGATCCGCGACGAAAATTACCAGCGCGAAGGCGTACAGCCCCATCGCGAAGCGCGTGACAACCTTCAAGGCTCCAAGCACGTTAGTGGGGGCGAGGATGGCCGAGAGGGTTGCCAGCCCAAGAAAGAGCAGCGCGGGCGCGGCCAGCCTCCAGGGCAGGTGCCGGAGCGAGGCTCGTATGCCCCGCCCATCGGCTACCGCTTGGAGCAGGTGGATGCCGAGAACCAGGGCCGTCCCCGCGACCAGCAGTTCCAGGTTCGTCCACAGAATAGGCCCGGAGGAGAGCAGGGGCCGCACCACCTCGAACGGCATGGACAGCGCCAGCAGCAGCGCCAGCCAGTACAGAAGGTCTTTCGTGGAGTGCGCGAGTGGTCGGGGAGCAGCAATCGGGCGGGTGGCTGTGCGATACATAGAGGACCCGTTCAACTTGGATGGCAGGGGTCGGCACAACAGTGTAGCGCCATTGGCGGTTGCGACAAACCCCCTTTACCCTGCTTCGGCAGGCGGGAAAGTGTCACAAACAACAATACGTGCCGGACAGGCACGCAGATCATTAAGAAAGCTCTAGGAGTCCACCGACGATGCGTATCGCCTACGACGTAACCTCGCTATGCGTTCCTCAAAGCGGCGTAGGAACCTATACCCTCAACCTGTTGAGCCACCTGAACGCGCTTACGGGCGATGAGATTGTGCCCTTTGCCCATCGCTCGGTGAACGGCTATACGGAGAGCCTGGGGAGCGTCCCGCGCATCAGCCGCGTGGGGCTGAACAAGACACTCTGGATGCAGGCAGTGCTTCCCGTCGAACTGGCGCGGATGGAGATTGAGGTCTGCCACTTCCTCAACAACGTCTCCTCCGTCTGGACGCCCTGCCCCTCCATCCTCACCATCCACGACATGACGCTCTGGCTCTTCCCGGAATACCACTACCGCCGCCGCCAGCTTGCGATGCGCCCCTTCATTCCGCTCTCGGCGCGGCGCGCCGCCGCCATCGTCGTCAACTCGCACTCCACGAAGCGCGACCTCGTGAGGATTCTGGGGGTGCCGGAGGAGAAGGTTCACGTCGTCTACGGCGCGGCAGCCCCCTGCTTCCGGCTGCTGCCGCGCGACGCGGCGCTGGACGAGGTTCGCCGCCGCTACAGTCTGCCCGACCACTTCGTCCTCTACGTGGGCACCATCGAGCCGCGCAAGAACCTCGTCAGGCTCCTCCATGCCTTTGCCGAGCTGCGCCAGCAGCACAAGTTGCCCCACTCGCTGCTCCTCGTCGGGCAGCGCGGCTGGAAGGACGAAGAGGTCTTCGCGACGATGGAGCAGTTGCAGCTAGGCGACGCGGTGCGCTTTCTGGGCCACGTTCCCATTGACTCGCTCGTCGCCCTCTACAACCTAGCCGACGCGATGGCCTTCCCCTCTCTCTACGAGGGTTATGGCCTTCCTGTCATCGAGGCGATGGCCTGCGGCACGCCCGTCGTCACCTCCCCTAACGGCGCGCTGCAAGAGGTCGTCGGGGAGGCCGCCGAGATTATAGACCCGCTCGACACCCGGAGCATCGCCGAGGGCCTCCTACACGTCCTCACCGACTCCGGCTGGCGCGACGAGTTGCGGCGGCGCGGCCTGGAGCGCGCCGCCTCCTTCACCTGGCAGGCTGCTGCCCTCCAGACGCGCCAACTCTACGACGCGGTGCGCGCGGGCAGACCGTCGAGCGTCCTCGCAGGCTGAGGACCGTTATCTCCTCACGCTCCGAATTGGTCGCAGAAGACGGCTATCTGCCCACTGTGCTCCCGCTTGTGGCCGTAGTACTGGTAGACGAAGAAATCGTCCAGCGCATACTCCGGGCCGTACCAGGGCAACGTTTCCGTCTGTCGCAGCGTCTCCGTCGGGATGCGCGCTAGCCACAGCATCGTCTCCGCGTGCGTCTCGTCGTACTCGGACAGAACCGCTTCGGGGGGATTCGCGCGGCGCTGCTCCACCCAGAGGTCGCTGAACGCCTCCGGCCCAAGCGCCGCCATCGAGTCCAGGTACGGCGTCGGACCCCCTTCAAGGAAGGAGCATAGGACCTCCACTAGCAGGTGCTCGAACGAGGCGAGGTGCGCCGTGAGGTCCTTAACGGACCACCGGCCACACGCGCCTCCCCTCTCCCATTCGCCCTCCGGCACCCGTTGCAGGACCCTGTGAAAGGTTAAGTTGCCGTAGGTCAGCACATCCACCGCGTTCATCTGGTGCTCCTTCCTCAAATGTGAGGCGTGATACTCAGCGTTCGGGGACATGGAGAGGAGGTAGCGCAAGAGAACCGCCCCAGACGGTTGTTCATCTTCCATTATACACAGTCGAGCAATCCCCCTTAGCACCTTAGAGAGGCAAAAGAGGGGAGATGCCCAGGCATCTCCCCTCCTTTGCGTTAAGCGTGTGGTTGGGTTACGGCTTGGCGACGATGATGGTCGTGCCGTTGCTGCTGCCGTCCGGGTCGTGGTTCGCGCCGGAGCTGTAGGTGTAGCTGCTGCGGCTCACGTTGCCCACCGTGAAGGTGACGCTGGTCGTCCGCTTGGCGATGCCGCTCTTGCCGATGGTGCATTGCCCGCTGCTGTTGGTGATGCAGGAGGCCGTGCCCGTCGCGCCGTTGCTCCAGCTACCGCTTACCGTCGCGTTGGCAACAGGGGTGTGGTTGGCGTCGTGAACGGTGATGATGACATTCGCCGTCCAGTTGCCGCCGCCCGAAGCACTGGCGTCAATGTCTCCGACGTGCATCACCGTGCTGGTGGTCGGTGTGGGCGAGGGCACCGGAGTGTTCGTCGGCACCGGGGTCGGCTCGGTCGAGACGCCGGACGCGCCGTCCACCACCAGGGCGAAGGGCTGCGGGCCGCTGGGCACGTTGTAGCCGCTCACCCGCACCGTCCAGGTGCCTGTTCCGGCGGACTGCACGAAGACGTTCTCCACGTTGTTCACGCGGTCGGCGGTGCCGCCCGTCTGGGTCCAGCCACCCGCGAAGACGTTGCCCCGGTAGACCGTGCCATTGGGGGCCGTCACCGTCAGGTCCAGGTCGTTGACGAGGTTCTTGGCGGCGGCCTCGGTGGAGGCGTAGTCGCTCCAGACGAGTGTGACCTTGAAGGGCGTGCCGTTCGTGCCAACCGTGTACTGGTAGGAGGCGCTGCCGTTGGTGCTCACGCCGCTGCCGTTGTCCACGAAGCGGCTGCTGCCGTCCGTCGCGCTGGCGAGGTCCACCCGGCCCCAGCCCTCGTGGTTGTTGGGAACCGGGAAGTCGTTGTCGTTCGCGCCGTCGTTGTTCTCGTCCAGCAGGTCCACCGCCGAGTTAATCAGCGATGCCTTCACGAGCGCGGCGCTGGCGTTGGCGCTGTGGGCCTTCTGGTAGTAGTCACGCATCACGGCGGCACCGCCCGCGACGATGGGGTTCGACATCGAGGTTCCACCCATGTACTTGTAGTAGCGGTTCAGGGGGAAGCCCCAACCGTCATACTGGAAGGTATTGTTCCGGGGGTTCGTGGAGCTATCGTAGCCCTCCTGATAGAGGTCCGAGTAGCCGGAGAGAATCCACGTTCCGGGGGCGACGATGTCCGGCTTGATGCGCCCATCGTCTGCCGGGCCTCGGCTGGAGAAGGCCGCCATCTGCTGCGCGTTCCCAGCGCTGGGGTCGGTGCCGACCGGGCCTACGGGGAAGTCATCCGGCCACGCAGTACCATAGGTGAAGAGGTCGTTCTGACCGCCCTGGCTGGCGCAGGCGGTGTGGGAGAGGCCAGCATCGCAGTGCCAGTTCCCCTGTCGGTCATTCTCGCTCGCGCCGACGGTGATAACGTTCTTGGCCGTCGCGGGTGAGCCAGTCGAATCGTTGTCCACCACACCGTCGCGGTTCGCGTCAATGCCCGCGTTTCCGGCGGAGAAGGTAATCACCATGTCCCGGTGCGTCCAGACGAAGGTGTCGGTGTTGGCGCTGTCCAGGGTGTAGTCGCCCGCAGCGTCACTCCCCCAGGAGTTGGAGTGGATGCGCGCGCCCGCGTCATACGCCTGCTGGTAGAAGGGACGGAGGTCGCTGGGAATGCCAGTCAGATAGTAGCCACTCGGATAGGAGGCAGCACAGAGGCCCTTCATCGTCGCCCAGTTTTCGGTGGACTGGAAGACCAGCCTCGCCGCCGGAGCGGTGCCGATGCCCTCGCCGCTTGCGCCGCCATCGCCCAGGACGGAGACCGCGACGTGCGTGCCGTGCCCGCTGTCCACGTCAATTGCGCCATCGTCGGTGATGGACCAGCAAGTATCGTTTGTGCCGGGCCAGTTGTGTACTGAAACAACGCGGCTGCCCGGAATGTCAGAATGGGCCGTCGCCGCCGAGCCGCCGCCGAGGCCAGTGTCGGCCACCGCGACGGTCTGCGTGGAGCCGTTGTAGCCGTTGGTGTTGGCTGTGCCCGCGCCGATAATCGCGCCCGCGCCGTACTCGTTGTGCTTTTGGGGGAGCATGAAGTTCTCCACCCACGCCACGTCGAGCACCTGCGCGATGGCCTCCACCTGGGCGGAATCAGCCGCCACGAGGAGGACGTTGCCCTCGTGCCGCAGCACTTCGGTTCCGGTGGCGGCAATGGCCGCGCGCGTCAGCCCGCCATCCGCGCCGCGCTCGACACGCACCCTGTAGAGATGAACGCCGTCACGCACGAGGTTGGGGCTGAGTTTGTAGGCGGGCTGGAAGAGGCCCACCCACGCGACGCCCGGCAGGCTCTCGGCGCGGCGCGCTTGGGCCGGATTCATGCGAACCTTGAAAGCAAAATCAGGGATGTAATCGAGTAGTTCGGCACCCGCCGCCGCGAGTTGCGCCTTCCACTCTTCCTCGACGGGTCCAGCGAACTGGACGATGTAGTAACCACGCTGATTCTGGGCATAGCCCGCGATGGTGAGGCCGGGGGGAAGGGAGGGTCGTTCGCCCGCAGAGGGGCGGAAGGTGGCGGTCTTCAGGCGGATAGAGGGGTTTTCAGGGGGTGCGGCGAGGCCAGCACCATTACCGAAGAGGGGCAACGCGAAAAGCACTGCTGCTAGCAGAGCAACGACGATGCGGCGCATATCTTCTCCTTTGATGAGACGACTGGTTTCTCGATAAGCCCTGCTAAGTATTCTATGTACTTAACAAGGTTTGTCAAATATTATAGAGGGACGAAAGCCGGGATTCAAGCGTACCATTGTACTATTGTTGAGGTGTGGCGGCGGGGCCAGGTGGACGGTGGACGGTGGACGGAGGAGGGTTTGGGGGTGCGGGAGGGTACGGGGCGCAGCTTGACAATAAAGAGGTGTACATTTATGTACATCGCAAATGTCGTTGTCATGAGTGAGGGGGCAGCAACAGAGAGGGAAGCGGCGCGGAGGCCGGAAAATGGCCTATTTTGATGGTTGACATTGCGCTTTGAGCGAGCACAGAATAGCGACATACAGGTATCAAACAGGTCGTGCCTCAACCCTGCGGATGAGGAGAGATGGGAGTGAAGCAATGTGGGGTACGACAAGAGCGTGCGCTTCCAGGTAGGGAGAACGGCGGCGAATCGAAACATGGACGACTCCTTAAGCTCAAGGGAATTAATGTTCGTTATTATAGTGGAAAAGGAGAGGAAAGTCCAGTGCCAATTTGCCCCGACGGGTAGTCCTTTTGTATAGGTGAAGCTGAGAGGTGCGGAATGAGGTGGTTGAGCATCGGT
>DASVVH010000250.1:0-4155 GCA_036386615.1 Ardenticatenaceae bacterium | reverse complement strand
CTCCCTGGTTGTTCAGCTTCATGTACGGCTCGTTGAACGCCACCATCCCCATGTCGCGCATCACCTTCGTCCAGAAGCGCGCGTACAGCAGATGCATCGTCGCGTGTTCCACGCCGCCCGTGTACTGGTTCACCGGAACCCAGCCCTTCACCATTGCCGGGTCGAACGGCCCCTCGTCGTAGTGCGGACTCAGGTAGCGGTACTGGTACCACGAGGAGTCCACGAAGGTGTCCATCGTGTCCGCCTCGCGCTCGGCGGGGCCGTCACACTGCGGGCAGGTCGTCCTCAGGAAGCCCTCGTGGAACTTCAAGGGCGACTCGCCCGTAGGCCGGAAATCCACATCCATCGGCAACTCGACGGGCAACTGCTCGTAGGGCACGGGCACCATGCCGCATTGTTCACAGTAAACCACCGGAATCGGCGTGCCCCAGTAGCGTTGGCGGCTCACCAGCCAGTCCCGCAGGCGGTAGTTCACCGCCTCCTCGCCAATGCCCTGCTCCTCCAGCATCTGAACGATGACCTCCTTGGCTTCAGGCTCGCCCGGCCCAACGCGGACACCATAAGTCCCCGCCTCCTGCTCGCCCCACTCCTCGCGGGTGTACTTGCCCAGCGTGACCATCCCCGTCAGCGGCCCCGAATTCACCATCACGCCCGGCCCGTCGTAGATGCCCTCGTCTCCCTGACTCACCTGTGCCTCTACAACGGGCACGATGGGCAGGCCGAACTTCTGCGCGAACTCGTAATCGCGCTGGTCGCCGCCGGGCACCGCCATGATGGCCCCCGTGCCGTAGCCCATCAGGACGTAATCGGCAATCCAGATGGGAATCGGCTCGTTGGTCATCGGGTTGATGGCGTAGCCGCCCGTGAAGACGCCCGTCTTCTCCTTATCAGTCGCCATGCGCTCGATTTCGGATTGGCGCGACGCCTGGAACTTGTAAGCCGCCACCACCTCACGCTGCTCGTCCGCCGTCACGCGCTCGACCAATGGGTGCTCCGGGGCCAGCACCATGAAGGTCGCCCCGTAGACCGTATCGGGCCGCGTGGTGAAAACCTCAATCCTCTCCTCCTCGATGCCCTGCACGGGGAAGCGGATGTTCGCGCCCGTCGAGCGGCCAATCCAGTTGCGCTGCATCAGCTTGATGCGCTCCGGCCAGTCCACCTCGTCCAGCCCGCTCAACAGTTCGTCGGCGTAGTTCGTGATACGGAACTTCCACTGGAACAGTTCCTTCTTGATGACCGGGGTGCCGCAGCGGTCACAGACACGGTTCTCCCCCTTCACCTGCTCCCGCGCCAGCGTCGTGTTGCAGTTCGGGCACCAGTCTACAGGCGCGAAGTCGCGGTAGGCAATCCCTTGTTCCAGGAACTTCAGGAAGAACCACTGATTCCACTTATAATAGTCCGGCTGATACGTCGCCAGCATCGCCCGCCAGTCAATCATCGTGCCCATGCGCCCAATCTGCCGCGTCATGTACTCGACGTTGGAACTGGTCCATGTATGAGGATGGGCATTGTTTTTGATAGCCGCATTCTCGGCGGGCAGCCCAAAGGCATCGTACCCGAACGGGAAGAAGACGTTGTGGCCTCTTGCCCGCTTGTACCGCCCAACGATGTCCGGCCCGGTGTACGCATACCAGTGGCCCGCGTGCAGGTTGCCGCTGGGGTACGGGTACATCGTCAGGTTATAGAAATTGCGGCTGGCCTCCTCCGGCTGCATCTCCGTCTCGTAGATGCCCGTCTCCGCCCACCGTTGCTGCCACTTCGCCTCGACGGCTCCCGGCTCGTAGCTGTTTCCATTGCTCTCCATCGTTTCCCCCTCGCTACCTTGAAGCACGTTCGGCCACTATCCGTTAGCGGTCGTCGGTCGTCGGTCGTCGGCTCAAAACAAAAAACCTCCATCCCGTTCAGGGACGAAGGTTTAGCTCCGCGTTACCACCCCGATTCCGCCCCGTAGGGCGACACCTCGTGGACGCTGTATCGGGCGCACCCGGCGCGGCTAGCTCACATTAGAGGTTCACCGTCGCGGCTCCTGGGCGAGTTCAGCGCGCTCCTGGGGGCGCTGCTGCCGCCTTCCACCGTCGCGGCTCGCTGCCAGGAATGCCTACTACTCCCAATCACTGCCTTGCTATTCAGGTAAATGTAGGATACGCCTTTTGTGGCCCGCTGTCAACTGGTTGTTGCATACTCGTTGATTTGCTGTGACAGGAAACAAAAGAGGCCCGGATTGTCCGAACCTCTTCAAAGTGGAGCTAAAGGGACTCGAACCCTTGACCTCTACACTGCCAGTGTAGCGCTCTCCCAACTGAGCTATAGCCCCGGAATATAGAGGTGGAGCTGAGGGGACTCGAACCCCTGACCTATGCATTGCGAACGCATCGCTCTCCCAACTGAGCTACAGCCCCTCGCTCGTCAACAGGAGAAGAGTATAACACCATTCGGCTTGTTGTCAAACGAAGGCCGGATTAGGAGCACCGGAAAGGTCGGCACCTGTGACGCCCTGGGGCCGTAATCGAAGGCAATCGTATCTGAATTGGGGCTAGGGCAAGCTACAGCCTCGGAATCGTAGACGAGGAGGTGCGGAGCAATAACCGAGGCAGCAGGGACAAGCTTGAGAGCGTTTTGGAGCGCGGAAGCTCCGCGTATTGAGCGCAGCAAACGCCACAAGTTGCACGACATCCTGGTTATCGCCATCTGTGGCGCGGAGCTATCCTGCGCTAGGATAGCTCCCCTATTCCCTCATGCTATGGAAGGACAGCTTACGCTGTGGTTGAGCACTACCGCATCTCAATAGCAGTCATCGCCTGTCGTCGTGACATCCTGGCGGCAGTAATTCGCTGGCGGGCAACGAAATCGGCGGCCTCGCTGGTAGGAAGGCCGGAGGCGCGGGCCTGCCGGACGACGCTCGCAACGTTGTCGTAGATGGCGAGCACGCGCTCGCGGGCAAGGCGCTCATCGTAGCCAGCAGGTTCGAGTTCGGTGGCAACGTTGATGAGGCCGCCCGCGTTGACAACGTAATCGGGCGCGTAGAGGATGCCGCGCTCCACCAGCATCGCGCCGTGACGCGGCTCTTCAAGCTGGTTGTTGGCGGAGCCTGCCACAATGGCGGCGGTGAGTTGTGGGATGGTCACGTCATTGAGGATGGCCCCTAGCGCGCAGGGGGCGAAGATGTCGCAGGGGGTACTGTAAATCTCATCGAGGCCAACGATGAAGGCCCCCAGGTCTCGTGCGGCCTGTTCCAGGCGGCGCTGGCTCACATCGGTGACGTAGAGCGTGGCACCACGCTCGTGCAGCATCTCGGCGAGGGCGTAGCCAACCTTGCCGATGCCCTGAATCGCCACGCGCTTGCCGGAAAGATCAGCGCTGCCCCAGACTGCTTCGCTACACGCTTCCATGCCGCGCACGACGCCGAGGGCCGTCCAGGGTGAGGGGTCTCCGCCGCCACCCATCTCGGCAGGCAGGCCCGCCACAAAGTCACTGGTTCTACTGACCTCAACAAGGTCTTCAACAGTGGTTCCCACATCCTCGGCGGTGATATAGCGGCCTGTAAGTTTGTTGACAGCGTGGCCGAGAGCGTGGAAGAGAGCGGGCGTTTTATCTGTGCGGGGATTGCCGACGATGACGCATTTGCCACCGCCGAGGGGCAGGCCCGCCATCGCCGCCTTGTAGCTCATGCCCTCAGAGAGGCGCAGCACATCGAGGATGGCGTCTTCTTCTTTTTCGTAGGGATACATGCGCGCGCCGCCAAGGGCGGGGCCAAGCGTGGTGTCGTGGATGGCAACGATGGCGCGAAGGCCGGAGGAGGGGTCGGAGAAAAAACAGAGTTGCTCGTGGCCGTGCTGGGCCACGTAGTCCAGGATGGATGAATCCAACGGAAGCCTCACTTTCATAGTGATGTTCGCCTGGTGAGCGCCATTGCTCACTGCTGGGGCTTATTATAACACGCGAAGAGGCTTTTCGGAATGGTACACGCGTCCTCAATTCAGTAGAAAAGCGGCCTTGAGGAGAGAAATAATACCAGTTGAACATAGAGGTGGCGCAAAACAGGCGGCCAGAGGAGACATGAACTCCCCTGCGGGGAGTTGCGAAACTCGTAGCCGGGGGTGGAGCGGAGCGCAACCCTCGGCGGCACCCCAACCAAGTTGCGCCACTTTCACAATG
>DASVVH010000249.1:0-10148 GCA_036386615.1 Ardenticatenaceae bacterium | reverse complement strand
TTCCTCTAGCAATATTTGTATATAGCGATGGTGAACATCAGATGTTGACGTTCGCAGTCCAACTTGCCTCCAAAGCTGAGGTTCAGAACATACGAAATGACTTGAGCCAACGGTGGGAGTTTTTTCCTGGAGATTGGGATGATCAAACCAAAATCAATGTGCCTAATCTCACTGTGAAAGAACGGCTGCTCATAGAGGGAATGCTCTTTTCGATGAGTGACGAAGAGGTACATCAGCGTTTGCCTTTTAGGTTTAACACCGATGAGAAAATCTCTCTAGCAATTTTGAAGGAGTATGCTCGTCACTATCGCAGATATCCAAGCTATTTTCAAGTGGTTATCTGATATTCCCGCCTTCCCCTCGCCTGTGGTTAGCACTGCCGTGCCCCGCCCCACTCGGTCACCCCTTCTCTGCCCAACCTGACACCTTCCTCATCTTCCCAAAAAGCCCGCCACCCCCTTGACTCCGAACGCACTTTCGACTATACTCTCCCCACTCGATTGACACACCTTCCCTTGAATCTCAGGAGGAGCAAATGCCCGCCCCCGTCGCGCCTGCGCTTAAAGCGCCTACCGTTGCTCCTCTCCCCTGTGCCTCTGCGGTGAAAACTCCGCTCACCCTCGTCGCACTCCTGCATCGTACACGCGCGGTTCCTGCACGCCTGTCAACCACCCCGCGCGCAAATGCCGCTCACCGCAGACCGCATGTAAGACACCCCAATCGCCCCCTTTCCACCCTCCGCGCCTCCCCCATCTCTGTTCGCCCCTCCAAACCCATGTACATACAAATTTCAATGTACACAAAAGTACATATCTTTATCGTCAACTTCCACCCTCTCCCTCCGCTATCCCACCCAAAACACCTCCAATGTGGGGAAATGTGGGGGTCAGCGCGTCACCCCTGTCGCAGAACGCCATCCCCGATACCCCTGCCAGCCCACCCCTACTGCCCTACCTCGTCAACACGGACAATGACGAGACCTACCTCTACACTGAAGAACAGGCCATAGTAGCCTGACTCACATGGATGAACCTCCTCAGAGCCAGGAAGTCCCACGGCTTCATCAGCGTCGCAGGCGGACTCGGAAGACAAAGCCGAGGTTATACAACGCCCCTGATGGGACAGCCAGCGTCGCCGCCACCGCCATCCACCACAGGATTGTTTCCAGCGCGGTCCACTCAAAACCGAGAGAAGGAGAACGTAGAACATAGAAGACGACCAGGAAGCCGACACTGGGAATAAAGGTCAGGGCATACTTGCCCATGGACATCGTTCCTTTGAAGAACAGGCGCGGCGAGCGGCGCAGTTTGAGAGTCTCCCATTGCAGGACCGAACTGACCGGACCCTCCTCTGGACTCGTGAGCGCCTGAATCTTCGGCACCAGGATGTCCTCTACGTAGCGGCTCAAGTCAATTATCTGTAGATTGTGTTCGAGCAAGGCCCAACTGATAGCCGACAGCAGAAGCGAGGCGACCAGCAGCACAAAGGGTTGCTGCTCGGCCACACTCGGTTCCCCGATGCTAAACAGGGCTATCGAACCACCCACTGCGGCAATGCCATAGTTCATCAACTCCTGGCGCAGGCCGAGCCGCTGGTTAATCTCCGCCCGAATGGCCTGATATTCGTGGATGTGCAGTTGAAGGATCTGCTCTGTACCCGTCCCCGAATCCTGCGTGCTCATCCGCTCCATGCGCTCCTTTTCTTACCAGCCAGTAGAGATAGACGATGGACGGCAGGCCGTAACGACAATCAACGCAGGTCGGCCAGTAACGCCTCTGCGCGAGTGCGGGCTGTACGGAGCGATTGGTCGCACTGGATGGCTGCTGTGAATTCCTCCTCGGCGGCATCCTCCTCGCCCCTTGTTGTGTGTACTAATGCCAGCGCAAAGTGTGCCTGAGGCCATTGCGGCAGCGACTCCACCAGAGCTTGTGCCTGCTCCAAAGCCTCATCCAGGGCGGCTTGCGCCTCATCGCCTCCCTCAAGCGCCATCCCCCGCCGCAGAGGGAGACCGATTTCGAGCAAGGCGGCCTGGTCAGCGGAAAATTGCAGCGCGTAAGCGGGTAGCAGCGCCTCGGCCTGCTCGTAGGCAGCCAACGCCTCCTCCAGCGCTCCATCGCGAAGCGCCAGATCGCCGAGGGCCACCTGGGCCACGGCGTTGGCGGGAAACGCTTCCAGCGCCGTGTGCCATTGGGCCTCTGCCGCAACGAATTGCTCCTGCTCGTAAAAGACCTGTCCAAGGTCGGTGTGGGCTATGGAGAGGAAGAGGGGCGTGAGCACCCCTGCCGCGATGGCCCCTTCCAACTCACTGATTGCCTGTTGCAGATTGCCCGTTCGCAAGAGGTATTCCCCCGCGAAGAGGTGCGCGAGGGCATCCTCTTGCGGCGCTGACCGCAACTCTGTGTAAGCGATACGGGCCTCCTCATCCTGCCCTTGTGCCTCATAGACAGAGGCCCGTATCGCTTGATAAAGTGTGCTCTCCGGCGCGAGGTTCAGCGCCGCTTCAGCCGCCTGCTCCATCGCGGGGAGGCGGCAGCGTTTGTACTCTACGAACGCCAACCCGCTATAAGCGCCGGGGTTGTCGGGCGCAAGCTCCTGCGCGGCGCGGTACGCCTCTGCCGCCGCGTCAAGCTCTCTCGCGTCTGTGTAGAGGGTGGCTAGTTGGAGATGGTTGAACGGGTCCTCCGGGTCGAGTTCGACGGCCTGCTGATACTCGGCCAGGGCCGCGTCCCGCTCCCCCTGAAACTGGTAGACAGTGCCGAGTTGGGCGTGGAGCAACGCGCTCTCCTCGCGTTCCAGGGCCTCTTTATAGGCAGCTTCGGCCTCGTCTAACCGCCCCTGCTGGGTGTAGACTCCCGCAAGCCCCGAATAGGCCAGGGCGTTTTCCGAGTCCAGAGCGAGTGCCCGTTCGTATTCCGCGATGGCGTCATCCAGGCGACCCTGCTGCTGAAGGGTCACCGCCAGATAGACGTGGGTGTAGGTGTCGTCCTGCAACGCGAGGGACTGTTCGTAAGCCGCCTCCGCGTCCTCCCACTGGCCCAACTTTTCAAGTCCACCCGCCAGCGCGACGTAGTAGGAGGGTTCCTCAGGGGCAGCCTGAATCGCCTGCTCCCACGCGCTCACCGCCTCCTTGTACTGCTGTTGTTCGTAACGCGCCTGCCCCAGCAGGTTAAACGCCTGTGCGAGCGTGGGGTCAAGCGCCACAGCCTCTTCGAGCGCTTCCGCCGCGCCGGAAAGGTTGTCGCTGAAGTAGTAGGTCGAGCCAAGAAGGTAGAACGCGTCGGCATTCTGCGGGTCCAGCGTGACGGCGCGCTCATAGGCAGTAACGGCCTCGGCATATTGCTCCTCCTGCCAGAAGATGCCGCCCAGCATCAGCGGCGGGTCCGGGTCGCAGGGGGATAGCTCTCCCGCGCGCTGGAGCATCGGAATCGCCTCGTCCACGCGCTCCTGTTCCCTATAGAGCAGGCCGAGCAGCAGGGGCGGCGCGCCACTCTCCGGCTCCATCTCTGCCCATTGGAGGTAAGCCTGCTCGGATTCCGCGAGGTCGCCCTTCCAGTAGTGCGCGTTTCCCAACCCCCACAGCACTGCCGGGTTGGAGGGGTCCAGCCGTTGCGCCGTCTGATACGCCTCCAGGGCGCGCTCATACTCGCCCGCCGCCACCAGCGCATCCCCCAGCGTGAGGTGGGCGTCCGCCGAATCCGGGTCGCTGGCAGCCGCGCTCTCCGATAAGGTTAACCCCTGCTCCCACGCCGCCAGCGCCTCTGCCTCGTTTCCAAGCGCGGCCTGGACTTCTGCCAGAAGGGAGTAGACGTTGGGATTATCCGCTTCCCGTTTCTGGGCCTCCTCAGTCACTTCAAGAGCCTCGTCGAGCCGCGCGGCCTGAAGGTAGAGCGAACCGAGCAGGAGATGCGAGGCCGCCTCGTCGGGGGCGAGGCGGGCCGCCTGCTCCGCCTCCTCTATTGCGCGGTCAAGCTGTGGCTCAGGTTCACAGGTCGCGGCGTAGGCGATGGCAAGGTTGTGGTGCGCTGCACTCAGCGCGGGGTCCAATTCGACCGCCTGCTCCAGATCGGCAATCGCCGAGGGAATATCGTTCTGCTGGTAGAGGGCGGCAGCGCGATAGAAGTGGATAGCGGCCTGCCCCTCAATCGCCTCCCCCTCCTGCCCCGGTTGCAGGGCGCGGTCAAAGAGGCTGAGGGCACGGTCCAGTTCGCCGTCCAGGTAGAAGGAGAGGCCCAGAATGGCCGCTGAGACGGCGGCCATCTGCTGCGGTCCATCCTCTACGAAGAGGTCCACGTCCGAAATCGTCGCTGGCACACGCACGAGACTGGTCACTTCCCCCAGCGTCGGCACAGAGGCCGCCTCGTCGGGCGCGGCAGCCTCGGCGCGGCGGATGAGGAAGGGTATCTCCGGCCCGAAGGAGGGGGCGTCCAGCACTTCCAGATGCGGGCTGACCCCTTCATCGTCGTACCACCCCCAAATCACCAGGGTGGCCGCCTGCGCCGCGCCCGCCGCTCGTGCCTGGGCCGCGTCGGCGTAGACCTCGTTGGTCCGCACCACCGAGACGGCAGCCTCCACATTGCGTAGTTCGGCCTGAAGCTCCTCGAAAATGCGCCGCCCAAAATCCACCCGGCGCGTCGCCTCGCGCCCATCGAACTGGCCCACCGCCACGATGAGTCCGTCGCCGCCTACCGAAGGGCTGGTGGCAAGCCATCTCCCCCCGGCCACGCCCACCAGCCCAACCAGGGCGAGCATCACCGTCGCCTGTAGCCGCTGCGGGCGCGCGGGGGCGCGCCACCACATCAGCGCGGAGGCGAGCGCGCTGCTCGCCAGCAGGAAGGCAGCCAGCAGGGGAAGGTAGTTACCGAGGGGGAGAGAGACCCCCGCCAACCTGCTCGCGCCATAGGCAGTTCCGGTAGCGAGGCCCAGAAGCGCTAGGACGACGGCGACCAGCAACTGCTGGTTTTCGCGCAGCATGGCTTGCAGCGCGGCGCGGCGCGGCGGCTCCACCGTCTTGAGTGGTTCGGGCGATGGCACGGCAACAATAGGCGGTGGGGCGGCGGTGCTCGGCAGTGCATCCGGCAGCGTATGCGCGGCGGCATCCCTTGAAGCCTCCGGCATCGTGGCGGCGTCAGCCAACGTAAGCTCCGGCATCGTGGGCGCGTCTGCGTCAGCGGGAACGGGTTGGACGGGCCTCTCGCCCCTGAGCGCCGCCTGAAATGCCTGCGCCAGCGCGCCTGCTGTGGGGAAACGCTCTCCGGGTTTCTTCGCCAGGGCGCGCAGCACCACCGCCTCCACAGCTTCGGGGATGTTGGCGTTGTGGGCACGCGGCGGCGGCGGCGGCTCGGAGAGATGCTTCATCATCACGGCAGTGGGGGAGTCGCCGCGAAAAGGCACCTGCCCCGCCAACATCTCATAGAGCACCACGCCCAGCGAATAGAGGTCACTCCGCGCGTCTATCGTGTCGCCCGTTGCCTGTTCCGGCGACATGTAGGCGGGCGTGCCCAGGATGCCCCCCGTCACGCTGAACGCGAGCGTCTCGCTCAGAATCTTGGCGATGCCGAAGTCGGTCAGCACAGGTTCGCCGCGCGCCGTGAAGAGAAGGTTCGCGGGCTTGATGTCGCGGTGGACAGCCTCCTTCTGGTGGGCGTAATCGAGCGCGTCGGCGATGAGAGTCAGGAACCATGCCACCTCGCCGGGAGAGTAGCGCTCCCCTCGTGCCCGGCGCTCGGTCAGCCGTTCTTTCAGCGTCCCGCCGGGCAGGTACTCCATGACCATGAAGGGCAGGTCATCGCGTAGGTCAAAGTCGTAGAGTTGAACGATGTGCGGGTGGCGGAGCGAGGCAACCAACTGCGCTTCACGGCGAAAGCGCGCGCCGAATCCCTCGTCGGCGGCCAGATGGGGGTATATCACCTTGATGGCGACGTGGCGCTGAAGGTCGGGATGGTAAGCCTGATAGACTTCCGCCATCCCGCCACGCCCCATCAGTTGAGTGACTCTGTACTTGCCGAAGGACTGCGCGGCCATTACGGAGTGATACCTCGAAGGGTTGGGCTTTGCCTCTATTGAAAGAACGACCTGCTCGCGAATGACCGCTAGACCTCAAACAAGGTCTCGAATGGCGGGATTCTATCAGACTTGGTTCTTATCCGGCAATCAGTTAGAGCATGGACAAATGGAGGCGCGCGGCACACGGGCTGTATACCGTTCCATTCGTCCTTCGTCCTTCGTCTGTTGATGGTCCAACCTCTAAAGCATTCCTCAATCAAGTCGAAGTGTGCCGCGTCAGTTCCAGTTTCAGGCGCATCTTCACATCGTTGTCAACGTAGAGCGCCCCGTGATGTTGTAAGACCGGGTGAATTTCGGAGCCTTCCAGAACCGCGCTATGTTCGGGAATGAGATCGTCCCCGCGTGGCTCGACGGCGAGTTGTAACTTCTGCCACAGCCCCGCGTCGTTGCGCTGCCCTGTGACACTGGTCAGGGTCTTGATACCATACCCAAAAATGGAGACGGTGGGCACGCTGGAATGGGTGCCGAGTTCCTGCCGGAAGCGATGAGCATCGCGCACGAGGGGGCGAACCGTCTCAGGAAGCCAACTGTCATCCTCAAGGACGCGTATGGGCTGGCCGAGGTGGTCCGACGCGCAGAGATAGGTGGGCAGCAACTGGTACATGGCCGGAAAGGTAAGAATCGCCTGCCGCAGCCGTTCGCCCATCAGCCCAAACGGTAGCAGCCCTGGCCCCGAAATCAGGCTAGCTACCGCTTTGGGCGTGCCCTGATGTGGCCCACCCATCAGGAGAAGCCGCTCCACCCGCTTGTGACCACCCAGCCGCTCGACGTAATAGCGGCTGACGAGGCAGCCATTGCTATGGGCAATCAGGATGATTGGTTCGCGGACCTCCCATGCCTCAATCACTTCGGCCAGCCGTTGGGCTGAAACTCGATTGTCCTGCCGCCAGTCGTAGGGAACCTCAAGCAGGTTCTTGCCACGCTCGTAGCCCAGAGCTTCCTCAAGGAAGTCGCCGAGGCGGTTGTAGTGTTCCTGCTTGATGAGGTTCGGGACAATGACCACCTGCCCCACCAGCGCCTTCGGCTCCATGCGCCCCTCGTTCCGAAAGTGGAAGAGTTCGGGCGTTCGGAACAGGCGGGGTACGTCAGGCCAGACGCGCTCGCTGCCCAACCACAATTCTGAACCCATAAAGCCCGGTACGAAGACGACGGGGCGGAGCCTGGATTTACCCCTCGGCGGCTCGACGAGAGTCAACTCTTCCGGCTCGAAGCCCTCTTTGAAGACAACCCGCGCGTCACCAACGCGGAAGCTGTCCCCGTCTGACAGAACGTGTTCATGCACGCGGGCCGCACCCATCCAGGTGCCGTTGGTGCTTTTAAGGTCGCGGATGACAAACCCACCGCCCCGCCGCTCGATAACCGCGTGGTTCCGTGAAACCTTCGGCTGCTCGATGACCAGCACGCTGCTCTGGTCGCGCCCGATGGTCACGGGCGCTCCCGTCAACGGCACCTCCCAGGTCTTGTCGCGGGTGAAAATGGCGAGACGCGCCCCCTGATTGTCTGTCAGGTTTATGTCAAGGGTGGCGTGTGCCAGGGTTGCTTCTAGTTCGGATTCCGAGTCAAGTCTAATAAGTTCCTGCTCAGGCTGGGGGGCTGCGCGCTCGTAACGTAGGGTACTCCCGCCAATACCAATCACATCGCCTGGCTTGAGCAGGGCGCGCTCAACCCGTACCCCGTTGACCCGAATACCATTGGCAGAGCCATTATCAATGAGCGTACACCCGTCAGCTTCACAAGCAATCTGCGCGTGAACCCGCGACACTTTGGAGTCTTGAAGAACGATGTCGTTGACGGTGGCGCGGCCCAGGCTCACGTTTGTTTTGGTCAGGGTAAATGCCTCTTCCTGACCACTGGCCCGTATGAGAACCAACCTGCCTACATTTTCCATTTCTCGCTCCTACCCGGTCGGCTGGGTGCGGCGGTGAGCCTGTTCGTTATTCGGTTTCGAGTTCGGGGGTGGCGTTGAGGGTGGCGAGGGTGATGCCCTCGCGCGCGGCGATGAGAACGCCGAGACCCGTCACGAGAATCCACTGGAGCATATGCGCGACGAGGACGATGGCAAGGGCCTCTTCGGGCCTCACAGCGACGTTGGAGACGCGGAGGGCGAGGAGGCCCGCCGCCTCGAAGGTGCCAACGTTGCCCGGCCCGGCAGGAATCATGATGCCCAGATTGATGAGGGCGAGCATGAGGATGGAGGTGGCGAAGAGTTCGGCGGGCGAGAGGCCGAGGCCAAAGGCTAGCAGGATGGCGGCGAAGCTGAGGGTCTGGCTGCCCCAGGCCAGCAGGGAACTACCAATGATGCCCGCTAGCTCGGCGGGGCGGCGGAGCGCGTGTAGCCCCTGCACGAAGCGCTCCAGCACGGCGAGCAGGCGCTCGCGCAGGCCCGCCGGAATCGGCCACATGAGGCGCGTGGCGAGGCGCAGGGTCGGCTCTTCAAAGAAGACGAGGAGGAGCAGGCCGACGAAGACGATGCCGAAGAGCAGGGTGAAGATGTTCTCGATGAAGCGGGCCTGGCCGTCGAGGGGTTGGCTCAGTCCGGCGAGCGCCAGCAGGAAGAGCAGCGTAAGGCCATCGAAGAGCCGCTCGACGACGAGGGTGCTGAGGGCCAGCGTCTTGCGAATGCCCGTGCGGTTGGAGAGGCCCCACATGCGCCACACCTCGCCCGCGCGGGCGGGGAGGACATTGTTGGCGGCGAAGCCGAGCAGCAGGACGGGAAAGAGCGTCGAGAGCGGCACGCGCCGCCCCGCCGCCGGGTGGAGGATGACGCGCCAGCGCCATGAGCGAAAGCCGTAATCGAGCAGGATGAGGAACGCGGCGGGAAGCAGCCAGCGGTAGTCGGCGCGCTGAAAGGCGGAGGCGATTTCGGCCCAGTTTTGCCCCCGCAGCGCCAGCCAGAGAAAGACAAGGCTGACCAGCGCCCCACCCAAGACGACGACTTGCCTACGACTCACATGCGCTCCCAAGTTCCCGTAAAAAACAAGCCCGCAATGTGCGGGCTTCACGGAGCTATTCTACGGAAAGCGCGGGTAAAGTCAAAGTCTAAGGGCTGAGTTCAGGCGTCAGGTAATGAAGCAGCACACATTGCAGGTTCCCTCTGCATGCCATGCGCTACAAATCCTCTGTGGCTTCGCGTCCTCGCTTAAAGCGCCTACTGTTGGTGCGTTGTGTCGTAAGCCGTTAGCGGTCGTCGGTCGTCGGTCGTCGGTCGTCGGTCGTCAATCGTCGGTCGTCCTCTAGCGAATCTGAATCTCCCCATCGGTGCCCATGATGTACGCCTCGCCGGAGACAGTGAAGCTCCAGGTGTGCGTCTGCCCATTGGCCGTGACGGAAGCGGTGTAGCTGGCACCGGGCGTGAGAGGGTTGCGCGGCATGATGACGATGGCGTCTCGGACGTTGAGGATGATGCGTCCCACCCACTGCTGGCTGGTGTCGGCGTTCGTGTAGTTCGTCTCGTCAAAGACGCAGTGCTCGACGGGTGCGCCATTCTCCATGAGGGAGTGGCCCGTGACCTGCGGCGACACATTGCCTGAACCGAGTTGCAGGATGATGGGCAGCCCCGCCTGCGTCTCGTAGCCGCCGAAGCCGGGGCAACTGGCAAGCGGTGCGGGCCACTCATAGCCGGGGAAGGCGCGGAGGTGGACCGTCGCGCCGTCGCCGGGCCACATGACGGGGAAACTGACGTTGCCGGGAATCTGCCCGTTCAATCCGTGCCCCACGTCCAGCGCCGCGCCCATCTGCCAGCCCTCATCCTCCGCGCGGTGGCTGCCGAACCCGGCCTCGCCCAATTCGGGGTCGAGAATGGCGATAGAATGGAAGGGCGTCTGCATCCAGTAATCAATCGCCGCCGAGTCGGGCGTATCCATGTAGCTGCTGACCATGACGTTGCTCTTCGGTGCCGCCTCCGCGCCCTCGGCGCTGGCGCAGGGCGCACCCGCAATCTGGTCGTGACCGATATAATCGTTCTGGACCATGTAGCAGGCGTGCTGCCGCGCGCCCTCGCTCCACGCGCCGCTCTCGGTGACGGGGGGGAGCATCGCCAGGGCGCGATGATAGTTGACGTAGGCCAGCCAGGTCGCGGGGCGCGG
>DASVVH010000248.1:0-5552 GCA_036386615.1 Ardenticatenaceae bacterium | reverse complement strand
AACGTCCATGCTGAAGGTGCTGCCATGCGTTGCCAGCAAGTCAGTCTCCACCTTCTGCCAGACGATTTCCGAGTCAATCAATAGCCCGTCCATGTCGAAGATGATGCCGCGTTGTTCGTTGTTCATCGCTATCTACCTGTTTCTATCAGTGTCCTATTGCTTACAATTTCGTCAGGATGTCCGGGCCATTTTCCGTGATGGCGATGGTATGTTCAAACTGGGCGGAGAGCGCGCCGTCCGCCGTCACGTCAGTCCAACCGTCGTCCAGCGTCTTCAGGCGGTAGGTGCCGAGGTTAATCATCGGCTCGACAGTGAAGACCATGCCGGGACGCAGCTTCGGTCCCCTGCCCGGCTGGCGAACGTGGACGACGGAGGGGGCCTCGTGGAGCTTCTTGCCGATACCGTGTCCCACACGGTCTCGCACGACCGAGACGCGGTGCGGGCGGGCATACTCCTCGATGGCCGCGCCGATGGCATTCAGATAGTTCCCCGCCTGAGCCGCCTCGATGCCGACGCGCAGTGACTCACGGGCCACGTCGAGCAGGCGCTGGGTCTCCGGCGCAATCTCGCCGACAGGGAAGGTAACACAGGAATCGCCGCAGTAACCCTGATATTTCAGCCCCACGTCAATGCTCACGATGTCGCCCTCGCGCAGCACACGGCTGTCGGGCAGGCCATGACAGATTTCCTCGTTGACCGAGGTGCAGATGACCCCTGGAAAGGGTGGGTTTTGCCCTGCGCTGCCGCGATAGCCTTTGTAAAGCGGTTCGGCCCCCTGACTCCGCAGGTATTTCTCCGCGATACGGTCCAACTCGCGCAGCCGCACGCCCGGCTGGATGGCCTCCGCCAGAACCTCATAGATTTCCGCGACGATGCGCCCGGCAGCGCGCATCTTGGCAATCTCGCGCGGGCTTTTCAGTTCAATCATGTAGTACATCAGCCTTGCCTCTCAACGACTTTCGACGACTGACGACCAACGACCGACGATTGACGACCGCCAACGGATAACGGAGAACGGCATAACGCACCAACAGTAGGCGCTTTAGGCGAGGACGCAAAGGCGCAAGGACGCAGAGGGATTATCTTGGGAGAGCAAAATCACTCTTTGTGGTCGTTCTTTGTGTCCTTTGTGTCTTTGTGGTGAAAATCCGTTTGCCGTTATCTCGCATCCCACATCTCGTATCCCGCATCTCACAGTGGAATGTTGCCGTGCTTCTTGGAGGGGTTGGTCTGGCGCTTGTTCTGAAGCATCTCCAGGGCGGCGATGATGGCCGGGCGGGTGCGGTGCGGCTCAATAACATCGTCCACGTAGCCATATGACGCGGCGACATAGGGATTGGCAAAGGTGTCGCGGTAGACCTGGACGAGTTCGGCGCGTGTCGCTTCCGGGTCTTCGGCCTCGGCAATCTCACGGCGGTTGATGATGTTGACGGCACCCTGCGGCCCCATCACCGCAATCTCGGCCTCAGGCCACGCGTAAACGATGTCGCCCCGAATGTGGCGCGACGACATCACGTCGTAGGCCCCGCCGTAGGCTTTGCGCGTGATAACCGTTATTTTGGGAACAGTTGCCTCGGCATAGGCGTAGAGCAGCTTCGCCCCGTGCCGGATGATGCCTCCGTGTTCCTGGCTCACGCCGGGCAGAAAGCCGGGCACATCCTCCAGCGTCACTAGCGGGATGTTGAAGGCGTCGCAGAAGCGGACGAAACGCGCCGCCTTGGCGCTGGAATTGATGTCCAGCACGCCCGCCAGCACGGCAGGCTGCTGCGCAACGATGCCCACTGACCGCCCCGCGAAGCGCGCGAAGCCGATGATGATGTTCCGTGCGAAGTGCTCCTGAATCTCGAAGAATTCCCGGTCGTCCACGATGAGGTGAATCACCTCTTTCATGTCGTAGGGCTTGTTGGGATTGTCGGGAATGATGGTATCGAGTGCCGCTTCCATGCGGAGGGGGTCATCGAGGACGTTGCGGCGCGGCACCTCGTCCAGATTGTTCTGCGGGATGTAGGTGAGGAGGTGGCGAATCATTTCCAGACATTGCTGCTCGTTGTCCGAAGCAAAATGTGCCACCCCGCTCACGCTGTTGTGAGTCATCGCGCCGCCCAGGTCCTCGTGCGTCACGTCCTCGTGAGTGACGGTCTTCACCACGTCCGGCCCTGTGACGTACATGTAGGAGGTCTCGCGCACCATGAAAATGAAATCCGTCAGCGCCGGTGAGTAGACCGCGCCACCCGCGCTCGGCCCCAAAATAGCGGAGATTTGCGGCACGACGCCGCTCGCCAGCACGTTCCGCAGGAAGATGTCGGCATAGCCCCCAAGCGCGACCACGCCCTCCTGAATGCGTGCCCCACCCGAATCCTGCAAGCCGATGACGGGAGCACCATTCTCCATCGCCAGGTCCAGAATGCGGACGATTTTATCAGCGTGCGCCCGCCCCAGAGAACCGCCCATGACCGTGAAATCCTGCGCGAAAACGTAGACCAACCGCCCGTCAATCGTGCCGTAGCCCGTCACCACGCCATCGCCGAGCGGGCGATTATTCATCATGCCGAAGTTCGTCTCGCGGTGCTGGACGAACATCCCGATTTCCTGAAAGGTGTTGTCGTCCAGCAGGAGTTCGATGCGCTCGCGGGCCGTCAGCTTGCCCGCCTTGTGCTGCCGCGCGATGCGTTCCTCGCCACCGCCCATGCGGGCCTCGTTGCGCTTCTGCTGCAACAGCTTGATTTTATCGTCCATAGGTTTCCTTGGGGTGAGGGCGAAGCTTGGTGCTCCGTGAACTGCTAGCGTTCCGCCCTTTGAGATGCCTTGATGTTGCGCCCTTCGATTTCATCTTGGGAGAGCCGGATGTCACGCCATGTAAATAACCACTCAAGTGCTGAAAAGTTGCGTTCCTATCACAGGGCGGAAGAGGTGATTTAACGAATAGGTAGCCGACGAACGCGCACCGAGAAGTCTTTTACTGTTACAGCGCATCCCTCTCGTAGCACCTCTTCAATTTGAGGGAAGATTTCTAGCAACCGTTTCGCCACTGCTTCAGGTTCCGCCTCTGACATTCGTATCGTGACAAGACTTGGCTCACCGTAGCCGCCTAACGCTAGTAGAGTTGAGAAATCCAGGTCTTGAGTGATAAGCACTCTGCCATCTTCACGAGCGAACTCCATCACTTCTTGGTCGGGTGCATTTACAGGTAGACGCTCGGAAACCCGTATGACATCCCACCCCTCCTCCTGCAATAGGCTCACAGTTCTGGGTGAGATGTTCATGTCGGCTAGAAACCTCATGCTCGTTCTAGTTCAGAGGGTTGGCGCTACGAGTATTTGATCTGACACAACCCAGGCAGCATACCGCATCGCCTGCTGCACGTCTTCAGCTTCCAGCTCTGGGTATGCTTTCAGTACATCGTCTATCGAAGCGCCGCCGCCAAGCAACTTGAGGATGACGCTCACGGTAATTCGCATGCCCCGGATGGTAGGTTGACCCAGGCACACGTTCGGGTCTACGGTGATGCGGTCTAATTTCTCCATAGCTTTTATATCCCGCAAGTGTATAGCTCCGCAATAGGGACACGAGTTGACGTGCCCCTATTGACCTCACAGTTATTCTGCCAGAACGTTGCGGGCGATGACGAGGCGCTGAATCTCGCTCGTGCCCTCGTAAATCTCCGTAATCTTCGCGTCGCGGAAGTAGCGCTCGACGGGTAGCTCCTTCGAGTAGCCCATCCCGCCATGAATCTGCACCGCCTGGGTCGTCACCCACATCGCTGTCTCGCTGGCGTAGAGCTTCGCCATTGAAGCTTGCTGGGTGTAACGCCCGCCCGTCTCTTTGGAGCGCATTTTGGCGAGGGCGGCGTTGTAGGTCAGCAGGCGCGCGGCATTGATGCGCGTCGCCATGTCCGCAATCTTCCACTGGATGGCCTGGAAATCCCCGATAGCGTGGCCGAATGCCTGCCGCTCCTTGGCGTAGGCCACACTCGCCTCGTAGGCGGCCTGCGCGATGCCGAGCGCCTGCGAGGCGATGCCGATACGCCCCGCGTCCAGCACGGTCATCGCAATCTTGAAGCCCTCGCCCTCGCGTCCTAGGAGCGCGCTTGGGGGAGCGACGTAATCCTCGTAGACAATCTCGCTGGTGGCAGAGGCGCGGATGCCCAGCTTCGGCTCCTTCTTGCCGCGAATGAAACCGGGGTGATCGGCCTCCACCATGAAGGCGCTGACGCCCTTGTGCTTTGGTTCGGCCTGGGGGTCGGTGACGGTGAAGAGGGCAACGTACTCGGCGACGGGGCCGCTCGTGACCCAACTCTTACGCCCGTTGATGACGTAATCGCCGTTCTCGTTCTTCACCGCGCGGGAGCGCATGGTCCCCGCGTCGGAGCCGCTCATCGGCTCCGTGAGGGAGTACGCGCCCACCGCCTTCCCACTGGCGACGGGGACGAGGTACCTCTGCTTCTGCTCTTCCGTGCCGAACTTCATCAGGCCGTGACAGAAAAGCGAGTTGTTGACGCTCATGATGGTGCCGTGCGCGGCGTCCGCCTTGCAAATCTCTTCCATCGCCACGACGTAGGCCAGCGTGTCCATCCCCGCCCCGCCGTACTCCTCCGGCACCTCGATTCCCATCAGGCCCAACTCGCCCATCTGGCGAATCGTCTCCACCGGGAACTCGCCCGACTCGTCGTACTCGGCGGCGATGGGCGCAATCACATTCTGAGCGAAATCGCGCGCGAGGTCACGAATGGCGCGCTGCTCTTCCGTCAGTTCAAAATTCACCGAAACCTCCTCGTTTCTCTTCTTTTGTCGCGTATGGTGTCGCGTCTTTGCGCGATTATACCCAGTGGCGAGAAGTTAAGACAAATTTGAGAAGAATTGAAAGGAAACCGAGCAGGAAGGAGCGGGCGGAAGAGGCGCTAGCGATGCAACAGGCCCTTCTGGCGGAGTTCGAGGCGAGTGGGGAGCAGGATGGTTACGTGTACGAGGAGTTGGGCGAGTGCCTGTTGGCACTGGGCCGACCGGAGCAGGCGCGGCCCTATTTCGCCCGTGCCTACGAGGAGTTTTCGCAAGACCCCTGGCTCGTGGAGCAGGAGCCAGTCCGGCTTCAACGATTGGGGTGTTAGGAGGCGTCCAACAAGATGAACGGGTAGTCACGCGGGGCAGTATTACAGGTACGGAGGCATTTTATGTGAACTACGGCCTACCAAAGCCTACTTTCAGAGGCGATTAAAGTAGGCCCTACTTAACATAAGGTTCAAGGGTGGGATGAGGCAACTTGTGTGGTCTTTAACACGGTGCTGCTCATTGCGGCAGTTGCCGCGTAGGTTTCTCAAGGTAAACGCGTAAAACAATGTATCTGTACGAGTACACAAGGTTAGTATACAGCTTCAGCCAAGTCGTCAAGAACACAAAGCGTGTTAACGCCTCAAGAATGAACCTTGCTGGGTGGATCCTTCACTTCGTTCAGGATGACAAGTAAGTAGCTAGACCTTACTTGATGTACGCCTGGGCTAAGACCAATCTATGTGAACCTCGTGAAACAGTACAGGTATTGGATAGACCAACCGTGAA
>DASVVH010000247.1:0-18808 GCA_036386615.1 Ardenticatenaceae bacterium | reverse complement strand
GACGAATCTGCTCCAACCCGCGAAGAGGAACCCGCCGCAGAGAGAACGCCGTCTTTCTGCTTGCTCTTTCCTCTTCTACCTTGCCGTTTTACTGTCCATCGTCTGCTGTTCAAGGAGAGCCGGGAAATGCCTCGCCGCATTATTCTTGATGTAGACACCGGAACGGATGACGCTGTCGCCCTGATGGTTGCGGCGCTCTCCCCGGAGTTGGAGCTTCTGGGCGTGACCACCGTCGCGGGAAACTGCGCGGTTACGGTATGCACGGAAAACACGCTGCGCGTTCTGGACACCATCGGCGTCAGCGTGCCCGTTTACGAGGGGATGGCACAGCCCGTCACGCGGCCCGACGTGCCGCGCCTTGGCCCCAGTGTGATTCACGGCGACTATCTGGACCTTCCCCCGGCTCGTACCAGGAAGCAGGCGCAGCACGCGGTTACGTGGCTCATCGAGACGCTGCTGGCCTCCGATGGGGACGTGACGCTGGTGCCCGTCGGCCCCCTGACCAACATCGCCACCGCCATGCGGATGGAGCCGCGCATCCTCCCCAAGATTCGGGAGTTGGTGATTATGGGTGGGGCGCACCGGGTGGGCAACCAGACGGCCTCCGCCGAGTTCAACGTCTGGTATGACCCGGAGGCGGCGCGCATCGTGCTGAACTGTGGCCGACCCATCTGCCTCGTCATGCTGGACGCGACGCACCAGACGATAGTCTCTCTCGAGGATTGCGCGCGTTTCCGCGCCCTGAACACCCCGGCAGGGCGAGCCGCCGCTATCTGCATCGAGCGGTTGATTGCCAGTTACGTTCAACTCGGCTTTACCCATCGTGACGACGCGGCGGTGGTCCACGACGCGCTCGCCGTCTGCGCGACGATAGACCCTACGGTTATCGGAACCGAGTTCGTCTACGTAGACGTGGAGACTGAAGGGGAGCTAACGCGGGGCCGCACTGTCTGCGACATGCGCTATCGCGTGGAGAAGGAGCCTAACGTCTTCGTCGCCGTCGAGGCAGACCAGGACAAGTTCATCCAGATGCTGAACACCATCCTGGGCTACGAGTTCGGGGCTGTTGAGAGATGACGACCGACGACCGACGACCGACGACCGCTAACGGATTAACGGCATAACGCACCAACGGTAGGCGCTTTAGGCGAAGACGCAAGGACGCAAAGACGCAAAGGGATTTTCTTCAGTAGTCTTCTAAGCCGTTATCTCACATCCCATATCCCGCATCTGTTGTTTGTTCCGCATTCCGAGTTCCGCACTCCGCCTTCCAACCATGCCTCACGCGCTGTCAGATTTGCTGGTCGTTGACCTCACCCGTGTTCTCGCTGGCCCTTACGGGACGATGATGCTGGGTGACTTCGGGGCGCGGGTCATCAAAATCGAGCAGCCGGGGCGGGGCGACGAGACGCGCCAGTGGGGGCCACCCTTCACGCACGACGGCCAGAGTGCCTATTACCTGAGCGTGAATCGCAACAAGCAGAGCATCACCCTGAACCTGAAGAGCGAGGCGGGGCGAGAGGTGCTTCGCGAGTTGGTCCAGCGCGCCGACATCCTCATCGAGAATTTCAAGGTGGGGACTATGGATGGCCTGGGCCTCGGCTACGAGGCTCTGCACGCCCTGAATCCCGGCCTCATCTACTGCGCCATCACTGGCTACGGGCAGACCGGACCTTACAGGAGTCGTCCCGGCTACGATACCGTCATCCAGGCGCAGGGCGGCATCATGAGCATCACCGGACCCGAAGGCGGTGAGCCTTTCAAGGTCGGTGTTGCTATCGTGGACATTACGGCGGGCCTCTTCGCCGTGACCTCGATTCTGGCCGCGCTTCACCACCGCGCGCGCACGGGCGAGGGGCAGTTCGTGGACATCGCCCTCTTTGACAGCCAGCTTGGCTGGCTCGCCAACGTCGCCAGCGCCTATCTGGTTTCCGGCAAGCCGCCCGCCCGCTACGGCAACGCTCACTCGACCATCGTGCCGTATCAGCCCTTCGCCACGCGGGACGGCTGGCTGATGCTGGCTGTTGGCAATGACCTGCAATTCGCCGCCCTCTGCGGGGTGATTGGCCGCCCGGACCTCGCAACGGAGGCGCGGTTCTCCACCAACCCCGCGCGCGTCCTGTACCGGGACGAGCTTGTGCCCCAACTGGAGGCCATCTTCCGCGAACGGCCCACTCACGAATGGATAGAGAGGCTGCTGGACGTTGATGTGCCCTGCGGCCCCGTCAACGACATTCCTACTGCGCTGGACGACCCCCAGGCGCGGGCGCGGGGCATGGTCCAGACGGTTGAGACGCCGGAGGGCGACACTATCCCGTTGGTTGGCCCGGTGCCGAAGCTGAGCGCGACCCCCGCCACTATCTCCAGCCCGCCGCCGCGCCTGGGCGAACATACGGACCTCGTGCTCACTGGACTGCTCGGCTACGATGAGGCGCGGGTCGCGGCGCTGCGGGTCGCCGGGGCGATATGATGCTCCCGGCGCAATCATGCCTATACTCTAGGTGCATTGGTACACAAGGTTGGCCTACAGGTTAACCCAAGCCACCAAGGAAGGGCGAAGCGTGCAAGCGCTCTCCAATACAGGTGTTGCTGGGTGGATCCTTCACTTCGTTCAGGATGACAAGTAAGTGGCTAAACCTTACTTGATATACCGATGTGTGCTAGCCTGGTGAAACAGTACATTTAGGGCATCTTTGCCCGCCGCTCCCCCGGCGACATCTCTACTCTACCTGTGTCCATAGCTCACACTGATAGCGCCTCATGCACTTACCTATTTCAGTCGGCAACCGTTTCCGCCTGTTCTTCGCCCTCGATTTCGCGGGGATAGGGGTCTTTTTCCCCTTCCTCGCGCTCTACCTGTCATCGCGCGGCCTCTCCGGCAGCCAGGTGGGGCTGCTGCTCGCCCTCTTCCCGTTCGTGGGCTTCCTCGTGCAACCCGTGTGGGGCGTCGTCACCGACCTGTACCGCGTTCACAGGGGGGTTCTCGTCTTTGCCTGCTTCGGCCTCGCGTTCGTCTCGGTCCTCTTCGGGAGGACGACGAACTTCCAGTCCCTGCTGCTGCTGACGCTGTTGCTGGCGATTCTGAAAAGCCCCATCATGCCCACGAGCAACGCGCTCGCGCTGGAATACCTGGAGCGGGAGGCGCGGCAGAACGCTTTCGGCTCGCTGCGGCTGTGGGGGTCGCTCGGCTTCGCGCTCTCGTCCTTCCTCATCGGCACCTTTTTGCTCGACGATGCGCTGTGGGGAATCCCCTACGTGTACAGTCTCATCGCGGTTGCTCAGGGTCTTCTATCGCTGACCATTCCGCACGGGGAGGTTCACGGGAAGGTTCATCTACGCGAGGGGTTGGCGCTTCTGCGGCGCGAGCGTTCGCTGCCCTCCTTTCTTCTCGCCATCCTGCTCATCAGCGCGACTGTGGGGATTGGGAACAATTACCTGTCGGTGTACCTGGATGAGATTGGTGCCGCCGGGTGGATTGTCGGCGTGACGATAGGGGTCTCGGCGCTGTTGGAAGCGCCGTTCATGGCGCAGGTGCCCGCGTTTCTGGCACGCTGGGGAGTGCGGCTCACGCTGGTCGCGGGGGTTTCGCTCCTGCCCGTGAGGTGGCTGCTCTACACGGTGATTGACGACCCTCTGCTGGTGCTGCCGACACAGCTTCTGCACAGTTTGGCGCTGACCGCGCTCATCATCGTCGGCGTGCTGTACGTGGACCGCCTGCTGCCGCCGCGCTGGCGGGCATCGGGCCAGTCGCTCTACGCGGCGGTTTTCATGGGGCTGGGGCCGGGCCTTGGCCTCTTCGTGGGGGGCTGGCTCTACGAGCGGGAGGGCATCACCGCCCTGTGGGTGGCAAGTACCGTACTCGCGCTGCTCGGCACGCTGTTACTCGCCGCCTCGTTGCGTCCGCCTCGTACCCCGGAAGTGGCTGTGGAGCAACCCGCGACACCGCTTTGAGGGAATTGAGATTAAGAAGCGAGGGTTGAGCGTGGCCTCTCGGCCACCATCAGGGAAAGCCCCAGAATCGTCCACGCCACGATGAGCGGCAGGGTCTGGGCGTTGGGCATGTACATAATCAGGCCCCGGTCAAGGAACATGACAGGCATGAGCAGGCCACCCAGGATGAGAAGGACGGCCATCCAGGGCGGGAGACTCCGAGCGCGCAGCAGCGCGAGGCCATATAGTACCGATCCGGCTACGATGCCGAGCCAGGAGAGGACTTCAACCATGAACCCGATTCGCCACGCCATCTCGGAGACGACGCCTACGCCGTAGGAGAAGAAATCGCCGAGTGCCGCGATACTGAGCGCGCCAAGGAGAAGTCGGTAGGGCTGGCGCGCGAAATCTGTGCTCTGCCCCCTTCGCGCTCGGATGTGGATGCCCACTACCCCGGCCATGATGCCCAGGTATACCAGGAAGAAAAAGCGGCCATAGGCGAAGTAGAGAGCCTCCCCCGAAGCCCAGGTCAGCAAACCCTGCCCGGCAAGCCAGGGGCCGAGTGTCCTGATGATGAGAGGTTTATCCAGCCACGAGGGACAAACCCCCTGGCAGAAGCCAATCGTCGCCATGAGCGGGGTCAGGATTACCCAGATGACCCCGCTCAGGACGGCACCGAGGCCGCCCCATCGTGCCGATTTCAGCATAAACCGATTTGCCTTTGAGAGTATGCGCTTGCTCTTCGATAGGTGACGTTACGCCGCGCCCAGCACCTCCAACAGTTTGCAGTAGGCGACCTGCCCGCGCTCGAAGCTGGAGAGGCGGAAGAACTCGTCGGGCGCGTGGAACTGCTCGTCGGGCAGGCCGAAGCCGAAGGAGATGGAGTAGGCGTTGAGGTGGCGCAGGAAGAGCGCGGTGACGGGCACGCTGCCGCCCATGCCGATGTAGTACGGCTCCCGCCCGTATAGCTCCGCGAGGACGCCGCGCGCCGACTCGTTGCCGGGGTGCTCCATCGGCATGAGGTAGGGGTAGCCCATCGAGGGGCGGCGGGTGAATTTCACTCTCACGCCGGGCGGCGCGTGGGTCTCGACGTGTTTCTCGATGAGGTCGAGAATTCGCACGGGGTCCTGGTCCGGCACGAGGCGGCAGGTAATCTTGGCGTGCGCCTCCTTGGGCAGGACCGTCTTTACGCCCTCGCCCTGGAAGCCGCCCCACATGCCGACGACTTCCAGCGTGGGCCGCACCCAGAGCCGCTCATAGGTGGTGTACCCTGGCTCCCCGAACAGTTCGTCCAGGCCAAGCTGCGCCCGATAGTCCGCCTCGTCAAAGGGGACGGCGGCGAACCGCTCGCGGTCCTCGTCGCTGAGGGAGACCACGTCGTCGTAGAAGCCCTCGACGGCGATGGTCCCATCGGGCGTGTGCATCGAGGCCAGAAGCTCCGCCAGGGCGTGAAGCGGGTTGGCGACGGTGCCGCCGAACAGCCCCGAATGGAGGTCGGTGTTCGCGCCCTCCACATCAATCTGTCCCGCGCACAGCCCGCGCAGGCCGATGAGCAGCGCGGGTTCCGCCTCGCTCCACTGGAGGCTGTCGGAGTTGATGACGTAATCGCAGGCCAGTAGGTCACGGTTTTCCGTCACGAAGGCGGGAAGCTGCGGGCTGCCAATCTCCTCCTGCCCCTCGAAGAGGAACTTCAGGTTGATGGGCAGTGCCCCCACCGTCTGGAGCAGCGCCTCGATGGCGGCGATGGCGAGGAACATATTGCCCTTATTGTCCGAGGAGCCGCGCGCGTAGAGCCTGCCATCGCGGACAGTCGGCTCGAAGGGCGGGTTGGCCCACAGGTCGAGGGGGTCCACCGGCTGCACGTCGAAGTGGCCGTAGAGGAGCGCCGTCGGTTTGCCGGGGGCGTGCAGCCATTCCGCGTAGACGACGGGGTGGCCCGCAGTGGGCATCACCCGTGCCCCCGCGACGCCCGCCGCCGTCAGACGCGCGGCCACCCACTCCGCCGCGCGCTGCACATCGGGGGCGTGCTCCGGCAGGGCGGATATGCTGGAAATCCGCAGAAAGTCCAGCAACTCTTCCAGGTACCGTGATTGATTCTCTTCGAGGTAGCGTTCCCACCCGTGCTGCATCGTCGTTAGCTCCTTGCTCGTTGTGCCTGCTTGCGAGAAGGCATATCTTACGGTAAGGGGCGAATCGGCCAAACGGGGAGGGGTTCTTTGAGACGGTGTGAACGCCAGGCAGGGAAGTGGACCGGAGGTGCCGAAGGTGCATTATGTGAAGTACGGCCTACTAAAGCCTACCTGAGAAGGCTGTAATGGTAGGCTCTAATTGACATAAAGTTCCAATCATGGGAGGAGACACCTGTATGCCTTTGATGACTTTGCTACGCCCCCGCCGTTCTTGCTCCGCGCTTGACCGGAGGGGAGCACGTTACAATAATAGGAGGCCACTGGAAGTGTTAAGCAACGTGGGAAGGGAAGGGCCATGCCATTTGTAATCTACGCTGTCCCCTGGTTCAACGAGGTCAGCGTGCGCTACATCGAGGCGATACTGAGCCTGCCGGATGTGCGCCTCGCCGTCATTGCACTCGACCCGGAGGAGAAGCTTCCTGCCCACCTGCGCGGCCATCTGGCGGGCCACTGGCGGCTCGACGATATGCTCGACAGTGGGAAACTGGCCCACGCGGCGGGCAGCCTCGCGCAGCACTTCGGCCCGATTCACCGGATTTTCAGCCACCAGGAGCAGTTTCAGGTTCCACTCGCCCAGGTGCGGGAGTGGCTTGGCATTACGGGGATGGGCGTGGAGGAGGCTCACAACTTCCGCGACAAGGCGCGTATGAAGCAGGTGTTCCGGGAAGCTGGTATTCCCTGCGCGCGGGGTCAGGTCGTCACCGAGGAGACAGGCGCGTGGGAGTTCGCTGACGAGGTGGGCTATCCCCTCGTCCTGAAGCCAGTCGCGGGGGCCGCCTCTCAGGGCACCTTTCGCGCGGATGGGGCCGAAACACTGCGCGAGGCGCTGGCGGCGACCGCGCCGGGGCCGCACCAGCCTATCCTCGTCGAGGAGTTCATCACGGGCGAGGAGCACTCGTTCGACTCCTTCACGATTCGCGGCGAGACGGTTTGGCACTCGCTGACCCATTACCACCCCGCGCCGCTGGAGGTGATACGCACGCCCTGGATTCAGTGGTCGGTGGTGCTGCCGCGCGAGGTGGACCATCCCCGCTACGACGACATCCGCGAGGCCGCCGCGCGGGCGCTGAAGGTTCTCGGCATGGAGACCGGAATCAGCCATCTGGAATGGTTCCGCCGCCGCGACGGGAGCATCGCCATTTCCGAGGTCGCAGCCCGCCCACCGGGCGCGCAAATCACCACGCTGATGTCCGTCGCCAATGACTTTGACGCCATCCGCGCCTGGGTCCGGCTGATGGTCTACGAGGAGTTCGACACGCCCCCGCGCCGCTACGCGGCGGGCGCGGCCTACCTGCGCGGGCAGGGGCAGGGCCGCATCAAGGCGGTTCACGGGCTGGAGCAGGCGCAGCAGGAGTTGGGGCCGCTCGTCGTGGCGGCGAAGCTGCCGCAGGTGGGGCAGCACACTTCCACCAGCTACGAGGGGGATGGCTACGTCATTGTGCGCCACCCCGACACCGAGGTCGTGCGGCAGGCGCTCCTGCGGCTCGTGAGCCTGATTCAGGTCGAACTTGGCTAAGTCTCTATCCGTCAAATGATCGAAGCCTCTGCAATCGCCTGTACGGGTGTAGCATCCTGGGTGGATGCTTCACTACGTTCAGCATGACAAAGGGAGGTGGTTCGCTTGCTATCGCCTTCAACACCTGCGTGACAGAGCCACCAGATGATTTTGCGGTTATACCAATCCATTGTAAAAGAGGCGCAAACTGGTTGGAGTGCCGCCAAGGGTTGCGCTCCGCTCCACCCTCGGCTACAGCTTTCGCCACTCCCCTGCGGGGAGTTCATGTCCCCTCTGACTACCCATTTTGTGCCACCTCTATGTTCAATTGGTATAGACGCTAAGGGCGCGAGGGCACCCTGCCTACGTGTCACCGACCTTTGCCTGGACGAATTGGGGGACGTTGCGAACTACGCTGTCGCGCGCCCACGCTTCAGGCCCACAGAACCAGTCGAAGTGAGCGCCACGAATCCCACCGCCCGTGTCGGCGGCCTCGCACCAGCCGTCGTGCGTGGTGCGATCCGGCAGATTCAGCCCCGCCAATTCCTTGACGAAGATGCGCGTGCCGAATGGAACGACGCTGAAGTCAACGGCGAGCGAGCGGAAGGGCTTGAGGGGGTTGTTGCGCGTGCCATACGCCCACACACCGTCGGGGAGCACTACGTATTTGTTGTCCTGAAGGGATGTCCTGCCGACGTTGATGCGCCGCCCATCCGGCAGTTGCCCGGTGCCCTCCAATTCCAGGGTTCGCTTCCCGGCGGCAGAGAGCTTGATAAGGGGTGTGCCGTGCGTGTCGAAAATCGGCGTACCCTGCGGGTCTTCGTGCAGTTTGGCGACCCAGTAGCGGGTGAATTTGAAGCGGCGGAACGAATCCGCCTCGCCGCCCCCGTCGCGCTGGTGGTAGAGGGGCGGCAGCACCTCGGCGACAATCGTGTCGTGGGCAGCCACCTCTCCCGCGTCCCGCGCCCGGCGGGCGGCGTCTTCGACGTACCACGCCGCCCTCGCGTAAGCCGGAGTACCCGGCGGCGACGGCTCACGCGAGGGGCCAGCCCCCGCCCCGTCCCGCTTGCGGTAGAGGGGCGGCAGCACTTCGGCGACAATCGTATCGTGAACGGCCATCTCTCCCGCGCTCTTCGCGCGGCGCGCGGCATCTTCTACATGCCAGACCGCCGCTTTGTAATCACTCATAGATTGCTCCTATCGCCCTGTGATGTTCATCGTTGGGCCGCGCCTCATCGTTGCACAAAGCGCACATTGCCTGCCCACTGCCCGTTGACCATATCTCCGAAGTAGACGCGCACCGCCCCGTCACTGAGCCGCTCCGCGATTTGGCCTTTATATTGCGCTCCCCCGTGAGTCAGGTCGAACTCCTCGCTGGTCGGTATGAAGTCATCGGCCAACATCACCTGCTGGAGCGCGGCACCAGGATTGAGCCTTATCTTCCGTTCCGCCTCGCCCTTCTGTAGGAGCGCTTGCTGAAGCGACTCGCCGGGAGTTTCGCCGCCGCCACCGCCACCCCCACCACCCCCGCCTTTCGTGGCGCGCTGGAACGTGACGAGGTAGTTGACGTGAATCGTAAAGTTGCGCTGTTCGATGCTGCCCAACCCCAGACAATCGAGGCGGTCGCTCGGCAGGCCGATTCCTTCCAGTGAATGCGTGCATCCGGCGTTGAACATGGCGAAGTTACCGCCAAACTCCGGCGCTGGCTTGTCCTCTACCAGCACCTCTACGTTGTTACCGCCAAAGCTCACTCTGGCTTTGCTCCCGACCAGCCGATTCCCCTGTTCGTCCATCATGTCAACGAAGATGTGGTGCTGGCCCCCGGACTGTTGCTCGTCCTGCCACTTCACGTCTACGATTCGCCAGTACTGTCCTCCCTGGGCGACCTGCGCCTCCTTCAGTGTCACCCCCAGGCGGGGCAGGCGCGAATCGAGATTTCGGGGTGCCTCGTTGCTCATTGTCGTTTTCTCCTTTCCTGAAGAGGGACCAGAGCGATGGTCCCTGACCGTAGGGGAATGTGGGCACACTCCCAGCCGTGCTGAGACTTCACCTTAACTACAGCGCGTGGCGGTAAAGGGCCGTCACTTTATCAAATGCCTCTTGCCCGCGAAAGAAGCTGTCCAGGCCACGATCCTGGTCCCCATCACCTATATCCTCACCCGCCATGAACCCCCACTGCATGACCGCGCTCGCCTTCCGGTCCACGAGCCACTCTCGCAGGCGAGTGGTCGTTTCGGGGACAATGGCGAGGTCATGGACGCCGAACTCCTCGATGATGAAGGGTTTTCCGACCTTTTGCGCCAGCTCTGCCTCCTGCTGCGCCCGCCGCACTTCGTCGTTCTCCTGTTGTTCGTAGTAGACGTGCGCGGTCAGGAAATCTACGTGTGGCACTCGCGCTAGCGCCTCGGCCTGCGCCGGAGTAGCACCAAGGTTGCCGCTGTTGATGATGCCCGTGCCAACCATGTGGATGGGGTCCAGCGATTTGATGTGCGCGGAGACGGTGGCGACGAAGGCGGTAAGCTCATCCGGGAAGAAGGAGTTCTGGCCGTTGGCTGTCTCCCAGGATTTGAACTCGTTCCCCAACTCCCAGGCGAAGATTCGCTTGTTGTCTTTGAAGCGCGTGACGACGGCGGTGACAAAGGGCAGGTAGTTGGCGCGGAAGTGCTCCGTGTAGAACTTGCGGGTTAGCTTTTTGGGGTCGGGCGGCTGGGTGTAAAGGGGTTCGTCGTCCCGCAGGATGAACCCCCGGTCGCCGTGAACGTCCGTGAAGGCGACGAGGAGATAGACATCGTGGGCCTCTGCTCGCTTGAGGGTCTCCTCCAGGCGGCGGATGATTTCTTTGGTCGTGGCATTCCGGTCCGCGAGGAAGACGCGCACGACCCGCGCGTTCAAGAGTTGCCGGGCGGCGGCGAGTTGAACATCCCGATGATGGGTGCCCGTGTGCGGCAGGAGTTTTTTCAACTGCCCATCGTTGTCAGGTCGGTCTCCCGTCTCTCCGTAGTGGACCAGCCCCGTGATGTTCGCTCCGATGAAGCGGAAGGGTTGCCCGTTGAGCGTGAACTGCCCGCCTTTGGCCTGGACGAAGCCGCGGGTATCCACTGGCTGACCCCCGTCATCGGGGGGCGTCTTTGACCTCTTTAAGGTAACGTCGTGAGTCGTCGCTTGCTTGAGCCGAAGCCGCTTGCCAGCAGGCTCGTGGGCGTCGGCCCGGACGAGCAGTTCGTAGGTGCCCTCCGTCGTCAACTGCGGGAAGGCGTATTGCCCGTTCGCGTCACTCTTCGTGAACAGGTAATAGAGGGCCTGACTGGTATTTTCGGGGAGGCGGTACCGCTTGTCAGCTTTGAAAAGAAATCCGTCTAGCGCAAGGTCGGGATTATGGACGACGACCGCATCTACGAATTCACCCCAGGTGACGTGCTCCACTCTGCCCTGAACGTGAGCCTCCCAGCAGGCCCAACGGTGGCCCGCGAAGCCCGTGAGGTCGCGCGTCCAGACCACCTCGTCTGTGTTCAGGACGTTCTGCGGCATGCTATACGTTTTATCGGCGCGGAAGATGAATCCATCTTCTTGCAACACGGGGTTCTGCTCGACAACCTCATCCTTGAATTCATCAAAGGTGATGCCGCTGACTTTGCCTTGCACGAACTTCTCCCACGCGGCGAAGCGGTGGCCCTGAAAGCCGGTCATTGTCCGGTTCCAGACGACGATGGCATCCGGGGCCTGCTCCGGCAGAAGGTACTGCTTGTCCGCCAGAAAGAGGAAGCCATCGGCTTCCAATTGGGGGTTGCGCGTGACGACCTCATCCTTGAACTCCTCAAAGGTGATACCGCTTACCTGATTTAGCACATGGGCCTGGAAGCAGTTCCAGCGGTGGCCCGAAAAGTCGGTGAGGGGGCGCGTCCAGGATAGTTCGCCCAGTCTCCCGCCGAGGACCGCGCCGGGCACATCTCCCAGCAGGTCGCGCGTGCCCATGAGCCGCGCGGCGGCGTTTTTTACCGGCTGGCCCGCGTCATTTCGAATCGTGCCGCGCAAAGCAATCGCCATCGAACACTCTCCTAACGTGAATGTGCCGCCTTGAGCGGCGAACTGAGTAGATTGGCACGAGATGTGAAAGTGCTCTATAAGGGCACGTTCGATGCAGAATCATGCAGAAGAGGCGGGTCGGTTGAAGGAGCGGCGCGGTGAGGAATGACGCGGGGTGACGAGGCGACGAGGGAACCAGCCCAATTTTGATGGTAACATGGGTGTCAAGGCCCCTGTGGGAGACGGCAGCCCCGACTCTGCCAGTACCAAACTCTTCTCATCCGGGCAACATTGACTTCTCATTTTCCCTTTGTCTTGCCTTTTGGCTGTTTTTCGATTACGATGCTCCATCATTATAGCTGGCGTAAGGAGCATGCATGGCCGGAGAAGTCATTACGATTACATCGGGCAAGGGCGGCGTGGGCAAAACCACCACTACCGCTAATCTCGGAACTGCCCTCGCCCTGCTGGACCAGAAAGTTGTCGTGATTGACGCGGACATCGGCCTCCGCAATCTCGACCTCGTGCTCGGTTTGGAAAATCGCATAGTCTACGACATTGTAGACGTGGTCGAGGGGCGGGCGCGGCTCAAACAGGCCCTCGTCCGTGACAAGCGCACCACCGAACTGTACCTGCTGCCCGCCGCCCAGACCCGCGACAAGAGCGCTGTCAGCCCCTCCCAGATGGTCCAGCTCTGCGATGCCCTGCGGCCCTCCTTCGACTTCATTCTCGTGGATTCGCCCGCCGGAATCGAGCAGGGCTTTCAGAATGCCATCGCGGCCGCGGATCGCGTCATCGTCGTCACTACGCCGGAGATGAGCGCCGTGCGCGACGCGGACCGCATCATCGGCCTCACGGAGGCAGCCGAGAAGGGCGAGCCGAGCCTGATTCTGAACCGCGTCAAGCCGGACATGGTGAGGCGGGGCGAGATGTTGAGCGTGGAGGATGTGCTGGAGGTGCTGGCGATTCCACTCATCGGCGTCGTGCCCGACGATGAAGCCATCATTGTCTCCACCAACGAGGGCATGCCCATTGCCCTGGATGGCCGCGCCCTCGCGGGCCGCGCCTACCGCAACATCGCCCGCCGCCTCATGGGGCAGGAAGTGCCCCTCCTCGACCTCCGCGAGCGTGGTTTGTTTGACCGCCTCTTTGGCTTCATGCGTTCCTGAGAGGACCACCCATGATGGACTTTTTTGATCGCCTGTTGGGACGTAAAGCACCGAGCGGCCAGGTCGCCAAAGACCGCCTGCAACTGGTGCTCGTCCATGACCGCTCCGGATTAAGCCCCGAAATCATCGAGCAGATGCGGGACGAAATCATCGCGGTCGTCTCCAAATACGTGGACGTCAACCTGGAGGAGATGGACATTTCCCTCTCCCAGGGCAAGGGGCAGAGCAAGCTGATTGCGAACATTCCCATTCGCCGACCACGTTCCGGGGCGAGTTCAGGATTGCGCTAAGATGTGGGATACGAGATATGGGATACGAGATATGGGATAACGGCAGTGAGGCACGGCAAAACTGCGCTGTAGCAATGTGCATCTCACATCTCCTATGTCACATCTCCTATCTCACATCTCCTATCTCATATCTCACCTAGAAAGTTGCCATGCTACGCCGTTACATTCGTACCTACGATTACTCGCTCCTGCTGCTCACCATCGCCCTCATCGTCTTCGGGATGGTTATGATTCGCTCCGCCCAGCCAGCGGACCCCAACAACGACTTCTTCAAGCAGCAGTTGGTGTGGGCTGGGTTGGGCCTTGCCGCGATGGGGGCCGTCACCGTGATGGACTACCGCCTCTTCGGTGTGATGGCCCGCCCGATGTACGTAGGCATCGTCGGGCTGTTGGGGCTGGTCTTCGTCCTGTCGAACCCTGTCTTCGGCGCGACACGCTGGTTCGAGATTCTTGAGCGGCAGGTTCAGCCCTCGGAGTTCGCCAAGCTCTTCCTCATCCTCGTCCTCGCCAAGTTCCTGGGAGACCGCGAGGGGCAAAAACTGCCTATCTTCCTCTCCGGCTTTATCGTCGCCATCCCAATGGCGCTGATTCTCCTCCAGCCGAACCTCTCCACGACCATCGTCATCGGGGCCATCTGGCTCACCATCGTCATCATGGCGGGGATGCCCCTGCGCTGGCTCTTCGCCGTCGCGCTGATTCTCGCCGTCACTGTGCCGCTGGCGTGGCCGCACCTGCCGGAATACCAGCGCGACCGCGTGATGATTTTCATGAACCCCGCCGCCGACCCGGCGGGCCAGGGCTACAACCTCATCCAGAGCCGCATCGCCATCGGCGGCGGGGGCCTGATGGGGCAGGGCTACGGGCAGGGCAGCCAGAACCAGCTAGGCTACCTCCGCGTGCGCCACACCGACTTCATCTTCGCCGTCATCGCCGAGGAGTTGGGCTTCGTCGGCTCCCTGCTCCTCTTCGCGCTGCTCATGGCCCTCATCTTCCGCCTCATCCGGGCCATCAGCCTCGCGCAGGACCCCTTCGGGCGGCTGGTCATCGCGGGCGTCGCGGGCTGGATTTTCTTCCAGTCCTTCGTCAATCTGGGCGTCAACCTCCAGGTCGTTCCGCCCACCGGAATTCCGCTGCCCTTCATCTCCTACGGCGGCAGCAACCTGATTACCGTCCTCATCGCGCTCGGCATCGTCCAGAGCGTGCTGATGCGGCAGCAGAAACTCGAATTTGACTAAACCCGCAGCGGCGAGAAATCCTCGCCGCTGCGTCAGGATGGAGCTAGATTCTGATGAGCCATTTGCTGACCATCGCCATTGATGGCCCCGCCGCCTCCGGCAAGAGCACGGTGGGCCAGCGCGTGGCGCAGGTATTGGATTTCCTCTACTTCGACACGGGCGCGATGTACCGCGCCGTCACCCTTCTCGCCCTCGAACGCGGCATGGACCTCGCCGACGCGGAGGCTCTGGGGCGGCTCGCCGCCGAGACGCCCATCCTCATCGAGCAGCCCGCCGACGACGTTCAGGATAGCCGCCAGTACACCGTCATCGTGGAGGGCCGCGACATCACCTGGGAGCTTCGCCACCGCGCCGTAGACCAGAACGTCTCGCAGGTCGCCAGGCATCCTTCCGTTCGCAAGGAACTGCGAAGCCAGCAGCGAAAGATAGGAGAGCAGGGCGAGGTCGTCATGGTGGGCCGCGACATCGGCACCGTCGTCATGCCCGACGCGCCCCTCAAAATCTACCTCGACGCCTCCCCGGAGGAGCGTGCCCGCCGCCGCTGCCGCGATTGTGAACTACGGGGCGAGGACGCAGACTACGAGACGCTGCTTGACGAGATACGGGAGCGCGACCAGCGCGACAGCCAGCGCCCGGAAGCCCCGCTCAGCGTCGCCGACGATGCCATCGTGCTCGATACCGACGGGCTATCCATAGACGAGGTCGTCCGCCAGATTCTGGAGTTGGTGAAACAACAGGGATGGACGCGCGAGGAGGCCAGCAGGAACCACACGCAGACCGCGCCGTGAGCCGTGAGCGTGCCGCCGTCGCCCCGCGCCCTCCCCTCGCGCTCGGCCTGCGCCGCCGCCTGCTCCTGCGGCTGGCGCGAGCCTTCGTCCGCGTCACGATGGACCTCCGCGCCAGTGGCCTGCGCCACCTGCCGCCCGGCCCCGCCATCCTCGCCCCCAACCACCTCAGCCACCTGGACCCCGTCGTCGTCGCGGCCCTGCTGGACAGCCCGCCCGAAGTCGTCGGCCTCTCCGACCTGCGCCGCGAACTCGTCGCGCCCATCTTCTTCCTCTACGCCGTCATCCCCGTCCGCCGCGACGAGGTGGACCGCGAGGTGCTGAGTGCCGTCCTGGTGGCCTTGGAGCGTGGCGAGCGCGTCATGCTCTTCCCCGAAGCAACCATCAGCCGCACGGGTGGGCTGGAACAGGCGCGGGCCGGGGTCGGCTATCTCGCCCTCCGCGCGGGCGTGCCCCTCGTCCCCATCGCCCTCACCGGAACCGACACCGCCCTCCGCCACTGGAAGCGGCTGAAGCGCCCACGTATCACCGTCACCATCGCGCCGCCCTTCCGCCCCGCGCCCAGTGCCGACCAGCCACGCCGTGAACAGCGTCAAGCCGTCACGGACGACCTGATGAGCCGCATCGCCGCGCACCTGCCCCCCGCCTACCGAGGCCACTACCGGATGCCCAGCCCATGAGCGACCAGCTCCCCCGCTTCTACTACGTTGCCAACAGGATGTTCCGCCTCGCCCTGCCCCTGGGCCGCGTCCGCGTCACCGTCGTCGGGCGCGAGAACGTCCCCCTTGAGGGGGCGCTTCTCATGACCAGCAACCACCAGAGCAACCTCGATCCGCCCCTCATCGGGGGCTTCCTCCCCCGCGACGTGGTGATGATGTCCAAAGCCGAGAACTTCGAGGGCAATGCCCTCCTGCGCTGGGTCGTGGTGAACTACGGAGCCTTCCCTGTCAGGCGCGGCGAGGGCGATGTGGGCGCGATTCGCCGCGCCTTGCAGGTGCTCAAAGAGGGCCGCGCCCTCTATGTCGCCCCCGAAGGCACGCGCAGCCGCAACGGAATCATGCAGGAGCCGCAGCCCGGCGTCGCCCTCCTCGCGCTTCGCAGTGGCGCGCCCATCCTTCCCATCGGCATCAGTGGCATCGAGCACTTCGCGCACCGCATCGGGCGCTGGCAGCCCATCCCCGTCACTATCACCGTTGGCCGCCCCTATCGGCTCGTCAGCCCCACCCGCAAACCCGACCGCGCCACCCTCCTCGCCATGAGCGACGCCATCATGGACCGCATTGCCCTCCTCCTGCCCGAACGCCACCGGGGCCGCTTCGGCCAGTCGGGCGAAACCCCGCAATTCATTGAAGAGCTAGACACCAACCAACTGGCCGCAGGCGAACAAGCCGATGACCAAGATTTGATTCTATAAGACCACCTGCTACTATAGTGGCCCGAAGAATAGCAATGGGCAACCTGCGACCTGGATGAGGACATACGCCACAACCTGCTGACCGAGGTCTACTACGGTATGTGGGAGCATATCAAGGAAGATACAGTAGAGCCTGGGGGGATGATTGTTGATGGGCTTGGTAGGGATGGGGCTGATGGCAGCGAGAGAGGATTAGGGCGCGCCGATTCTCGATGAGTTGAATCGGCGCAGGTTCCTTGCTACCCAGCGACCTCATAGGGGATCTGCCTCCAAAGTTGGATAATTAAGGGTAGTTCGATGAATGACCGTAATGACGAGTTCCATTACAAATTCGAGCTATTGAAGCAGGAGATTGATGAACTTCAAGCTGCGATCAGGAGCTACGACGCCCTAACATTTGTGATAAGAGGTTGGGCAACAACGTTTTTCTCTGCCTTTATCGTCTTTATCATTGACAAACGCGAGGCATCATTCTTCTTGACGTGCCTACTTGCTATCACATTGTTCTGGCTTATAGATGCCGTTTATCGTGGTCTGCAAAGGGAGTACATTAATCGTACCAAGAAAATAGAAGAGTTTCTTAATGACAGTCCTGCATTCAACAAGGCAATATCAACGGGGGATTTCGGCAGTTTCCAAGTTCCGAATCTTGCAGGTAGCTTCAAGGAGAAAACTAGATGGGAGATCGTTGAGGGTCTTGTAAAAGAGGTGAGGCTTCTACATAACTCCGTACTTTATTTGTCTATGTTCGTTATCGTTGCGGTTATTGGCATGCTAATGATTACTGGTGTTATATAGTCTCCTGGACGAGAGTTTGTGTACTGCATACGGCAACCCGCCTCCTGGTCCTGCGCTCGGAAGTGGAGGGCTGAAGAAAGCGCGACAGAGCGAAGCTGAGTAGCATTTCCAGGCTGTTGTACTGATTTGTTAAGGTGCTAGCGAATGGACAGAAGGCGACTTCTAACAGTCGGCGCGGTTCTCCTGATGTTCCTTGGAGCAATTGTTTTCAGTGAGTGGTTGCGCCTGAACTGGTTTGGCTTCCTTAGCGTAGTGGCTAACATCGTCTCAATTATTGGCTTTGGCCTTACCATATGGGTACTGCGCGAGGTAGGCGATATTCGCCGCCACTACCAAGCTATAGGTAGAATTCCTGATTTAGCACAGAAACTAGAACAAAGAAGAACGGAGATTTCAAATCATCTGAACGACTTTGCAAACTTTGGAAGTCAAATACCAAAGCAATTGGACTATGTTGAAACGTATTTGGAGAGCTTATTGAGAATCCTGCATGACAAAGAGGATGCTCATATTAAGATGCGGGCGGAATTCTTACTTGGTAAAGTGCGGCAGTATAGAGCAAGTCCAGGATTCGACGCGGCGACGGATATAAATGATGGCCTGCACGGAGTCATCATTCGGCTGGAAGAGAAAGGGGTGGATACACCATGGCAACGATAACAAAGGACGTTAACGAAAATCCGTGGACCGAAGTAGTGAGAGAGTTAATAAGGTTGACACAACAGCGTAAGTTAGAGTGGCGGAAGTGGCAAGGTTCCGGGGAAGCAAAGGCCAAGTTTGATGACGCAGGAGTCAAGGATGCTTACTTCGCGCAGTATCTTGACCGTGTTCTGGTAGTTGCGAAGCGCGAATATAGAGAAACGGTCTACTTGGGAATCGTGGCGGATACGATTGCATCTACTGAGTACACGCTAGACCTCATTGACACAAAGGCAGATGCGTCATGGACCGTTTCTGATATACGGTTGGTCAAAGACCTTTACTACGCCATTCTCTATCAGGCGGCGAAGGTGAAGGAATTTCTGGATGACTTCCGCATGCAAAATCAGGCTAAGTAATCCCGACCCAATCACATTCTTCACTTGTTAAGGTACTCGTCTACCTAACGCCCCTGCTTCGGCACCCAACGGAGCGCCTTGTGCTCCTCTAAACTGATATCTCCTCACCTCTTCTGAAGATTCCATTTTCGACCCTTCACGTAGCACGCATATTCGTGTATAATACTCCCCTCTTCATTCACCCAATTTCACTTGACACTCAGGAGTTGACCATGCCTTTCCTTGCGTCCCTTCTCGCCCCTCTCCCTCTCTCCTATCACTGCGTGCATGGAAGCCGCACGCCCCCTGCTCACCACGCGCACACCCGGCGCTCGAATGTCGCTCACCGCAGCCGCCATGTGGGGTACCTCCGCGCCCCCTCCATCCTCAGTAGCCGCTTCCTTCATCCAATGCAAATTCCATGCAATGTCGTGAAATGTCTA
>DASVVH010000246.1:0-11565 GCA_036386615.1 Ardenticatenaceae bacterium | reverse complement strand
CCCTCGACACCGAGACAATGATAGAAGAGGCACGGCTCGTCACCTCCTGGGGCGATAACATCGTCGCCAAGATTCCCTGCACCCCCGCCGGGCTGGCCGCCGTCCGCAAGCTCTCTAACGAGGGCATTCGCACCAACGTCACCCTCGTCTTTAGCGCCAACCAGGGGATGTTGGCAATGAAGGCCGGAGCCTTCTACGTCAGCCCGTTCGTGGGTCGCCTGGACGACATCAGCCACGACGGCATGGAAATCATCCGCCAACTCGTCACCATCAAGCAGAACTACGGCTTCCAGACCGAGATTCTGGCGGCGAGCATTCGCCATCCCCTTCACGTCATAGACGCCGCGCTGGCCGGGGCCGACATCGCTACGATGGGGTTCAAAACGCTCAAGCAGATGCTGCAACACCCGCTCACCGACGCGGGGCTGCAACAGTTCCTGGACGACTGGGGCACCATCGAGCAGACGATGCGTCCCTTCTAGGCGGCTCGTAACCAGGAAGCCCAAACAGGCCGTACTATTATAGCGATTCACCCGCCGAAGGGAGAGAGTTTTGTCATCTCTCCCAATTGTCATTTGTCACCCGTCGCCGGGCCGAGCGGCCCACCCCGCGACGCTGGAAGGAGCAAAGAGATGTCGCTGCGGAACCTGATTCTCGAACTGCCGGGCCTGGGCAAGGTGCGGCGCGTCCACGCGCTCGAACACGCCACGATTACTATTCTCAGCCGCCGCATGCCCCACCTGAGCATGGCGGGCCGCTCCACGCCGAACGGCTTCTGGCTCTACGGCACCGTCGCCAAGGAGCAGATAGAGAGTGCCGTCAACGAGGCCCTGCGCCGCTTGCAGGCGGGCGAGGCGGCACTCGCCATCCACCCACGCTGCGGCACGAACCTCGCCGTCGCGGGCATCCTGACGGGCGTCAGCAGCTTCCTGGCGAGCCTTTCATTCGGCAAAGACGAGCGCGCCATAGACAAGCTGCCCCGCGTCATCCTCGCGGCGACGGCGGCTGTGTTCATCGCCCAACCCGCCGGGCTGGCCGTTCAGGAGGCCTTCACCACCTGCCCCGACGCCCTGCGCCTCTCCGTCGGCAACATCCGCCAGACCAAACGCGGCAATCTCACCGTCTCCTTCGTTGAGGTCAAGGGCTGATTCCGAAGGACAGAGGACGGAGGATAGAGGACGAAGGACGCTAATTCATCATCCGCCGTTTGCCGTTATCTCGTATCCCATATCCCGTATCCCATATCTCACATCCCGAATCCCGCCCATGATCTACCTCTTCTACGGCGACGATGACCTGTCGCGCAACGAATATCTTACTACCGTGCTCGCCCGCGCCGACGACGGTATGGGCGACCTGAACCGGAGCCGTCTGGAGGGTGACCGAGTCACCTTCTCGGAGTTGCGCCACGCCTGCGACTCCGTGCCCTTCCTCAGCGACCGCCGCGTCGTCATCGCGGAGGGGCTACTGAACAAGCTGGCGAAGCGCGGCCCAAAAGAGTTTGCCGACCAGATGATTGCCTACCTGCCGGAGATGCCGGAGTACACCCGCCTCTTTCTGTTAGAGACGGAGGTGGACAGGCGCACAGCCGTCTGGAAAGCCTTCCAGAAGGAGGTGGCCTCATCCAAACCGCGCGTCTACCTTAAAGAGTTCGCCCTGCCCCAGGAGCGCGACCTGCCGGAGTGGATTCAGCGGCGCGCCCGGCAGCACGAGGGCCTGATGGACCGCCGCGCTGCCGCTGAGTTGGCTACCTTCGTGGGCGGCAACGTGCGCCTACTGGACCAGGAGATTCGCAAGCTCGTTACCTACGCGGGCGACAGGCCCGTCAGTGTGGAGGACATACGGCTTCTGGTGCCATACGTGCAGGAGGCGAGTATCTGGACGATGGTGGATTCCATCGGCGCGAAGGACGCCAAGCGGGCGCTCGGCCTCGCCCAGCAGATTCTGAACGATGAGCCTTCCAAGGCCATCTACCTGCACATCATGATTACCCGGCAGGTGCGAATGCTCCTTCAGGTGGCGGAACTGCTCTCGCTTGGGAAGGCGGAACCGGAGATTCAGCGGACGCTTGGCCTCAGCCCCTTCGTGCTCAAAAAGGTGATGCAGCAGGCCCGCAACTTCTCCGTGCAGCGCCTGGAGCAGGCATTCGACCTCCTGCTGGACGCCGACGTTGCCATGAAGACGGGCGCGGATCAGGTGCTCACCATCAACCTGCTCATCGCCGAGCTAGCCAGCCGCCGCGCCGCCTAGATATAGAGGGGAGAAGCCATGCACAGGATAGAGACGAAGGCCACCGTCACCCCTGATGGTGTACTCACAGTTCAAGTGCCGCCGGACGTGCCGCCCGGTGAGCATCAGGTGGTAATCACGATTGATGAACGCCCTTTAGTAGAGAACAATCGTCCTCCGCTTGATTTTCCTGTGAATAATTACGGTCCCTGGCCTGAAGGCTTCACAGTCAGGCGAGAGGAGATTTACGGTGACGATGGGCGTTAACCCTTTCTGAACATCTGCAACGAACGAGAAAGCCCAGAGCGCCAAAATTGATTGGCGCTCTGGGCTTTGTTGGTAGACAGCACGCTTTACGCTGCGAGGTCTTTGGGCTTCTCGCTGGTGGCAGAGCGGCCAACCAGAATGTGGTGCCGCAGGATGTTGGCGCGCGGCTCAACGCGCAGGCCACCAATCACTGTCGGCTCCGGCACCTCGGCGGGATTGGCGTAGCAGAGCGTCGCCGCCTGCCCGAAGCGGGCGCGATAGCGCTGCGCCGCGTCGTTAATCTTCTTCGCCAGTGTCGTATCCGAGTCATCCATCCACAGGATGCCTAGCATTCTCTTCTCCTTCCCTATCCATCACTTTTCAGGTCGTCGCGCGGCTCGACTCTTCCGGCGCGAACCACTCGTAATCCGGGTGCTGCCACCCGCCCCGACGATGCCTCTTTCCTGGTTGAAGGGCGAGCGGTCTCGCAGTTGTTCTTCGGTTCGCACCGATGGGCGACTCTACCCGCACCTCTATTTCCGAGGTTGCTTCGGCCTGCCACTGCATCCAGTACATGACGTAGAGCGCACCGACCAGTAGCGCGGCGAACAGTGCTACCACAATGAGAAGCCCCGCCATACTCAGGCGCAGACCGACTACCAGGCCCAAGGTGCAACCAAATGATACGCAGAGCCAGGAGAGTGGTTTCACGGTAAGCTCCTCTCTGCGGCGCGGGCAACCAGCCTGGGCCGCTCCGTGCGAACCCGCTCCACGACACTGCGCGCCTCATCGCTGTCCAGGCGGGCGGCGGTCACGGAGAGCGGTAACAGCCCCTCTCCCCACAGGAGGAAACGCCCCGCCAGACTGACTCCTTCCGCGATGAGGCGGGTGGCGAGGAGTGGGAGCAAATCATCCATCTGCTCCAGCGACCGGCAGGCGAGGACGAGGTGAATCCCCACCGCCGGGCCTCGTTCCAGAAGGTCGCGCAGCACGCCGCGCGCCACATTGCCTCCTGCCTCCAGAACGCATCCCGCATCGTCCACCAGCACGAGGAGGCGTGGCTGGTTGTGCGGCCCGCGCTCTCGTTCCTCAAGCTCGCTGTGCAGCCGGACGAGCCAGCCAACGGCGGATTCGGTGTTCGCGCTCCAGGCGTAGCAGTGAGGCAGCGCCCGCAGGGGTGCGAGAGGGCTTCGCGCATGGCTACTCAGCAGAGCGACGCGCCAGCGACGCGGCGCGTGGCGCGCCGCCATGCCGAGGGCGATGACCCGCAGAAGCTCGGACTTGCCTGTGCCGGACCCGCCGCAGACGAGCAGGGGGCTGCCGTGCGGGTTCGTCACGTTGAGCAGCAGGGGTTCGCCCCCTTCCAACAGGCCCACGAGGGCGCTGCCCATTGGAGGCTGGCCCGCTATGTCGAGCAGGTCGCCATAGCGCAGGCCCGCGGCCTCGGCGCGCGGGAGTTCGAGGAAGAGAGTGCGCCCCTCGCGCCGCAGGTGGCCCTGAGAGTAGCCCGCCGTCTCCGCGACGCGGGGAGTGAGGGTGAGCATCCGCCGGATAGTCGCTCCCAGGCCGAGTTGCAGGGGAAAGCGAAGGCTATTGGCGGAGACCGAGGCGGGGCCGACTCGAACCGCCATGCCAAAGTCGGCGAGCAGCTCTTCCAGACGTAGGGCCTCAGTGTGAAACATAGCCACACCTCCGCCCGGACAAGACGAACGAGGGTACAAAGACGGCGCACGGTAACGGGAACATAGATGGCCTCCGAAAGAGTCAGCGCCATTGTTAGCGGGCACTGCGCGTTACTCTTCTAGAGCACCATTATAACGGAACGAGCATTCTATTGTCAAGGGGCAAAACGAAGTCATGTTCTATGAAGTCGTGTTCTATTGTTTTACCCGCAGGGCGCGACAGAGAGCGCGCCCTGTTGTCGTGCGCGGGTAGGCGTCAGGTGTCGGTCTCGAAACCGACGGAGAACATGGCCTCCAGGTCGCGGCGAGAGTAGGCTTTGAAGGCGAGGAGCGTCTCGGTGCTCTCGATGTTGGGAATGTTCAGGATCTTGCTGGTGACGAGATCGGCCATCGCCTCGTTGTCGGGAACGCGGAGCAGGGCCACGAGGTCATACCGTCCGGCGACAGAGAAGACCTCTTCCACGCCCTCGAGTTCGACGAGTCGCTGGGCGACAGTGTTGATTGCACCGCGTTCGATGTTCAGGAGCACCACTGCGGAAACCATGTTTCTCTCCTTGCAAAGTTATAGGGTAGAAGCAAGTGTACGGTGAGCCGATAGGAAATGCAAGGGTTTAAATGAGGCGATTACGGATTGGACGAAGGACGAAAGGCGACCCCTAAAGGCGGTCGGGATGAAGGTGTGCCACCTCAGAATGATAGTTATACCCGCACGTCGGTGGTGCGTTTGGGCGCTGAGGCGGCGCTTGCCGTGCCGCCTCAGCGAATCCATCCTCATCTCCAACATTACAATTTATTCATAAAGGCACCAATTCCTCAGGAATTTGGCACTTGAGGTCTTTTATATAGTAGAAACACACGTTTTCCTGGCTGTGCCACCCTGCCCACCCTCTTCCAAGCGGCGGGCTGTTGAAAAAAGCCGGGAGCGCGGCGGGTGACCTTTGGGCAGCGCCCGCTCCGTACTCCGCGCCCTCAATTTGTACAACTTCCTTATAACTCAGGAGGAGAAAATGCCGTTCTCGCCTAAAGCGCCTACCGTTGGCCGTAGTTGCTCTCTGTGGTCGTTCTTTGTGTTCTTTGTGATGAAACATCCGTTATCCGTTGCCGTCCCGCATCGAACGCGCATGGCAACGGCTCGGATGTCAACCACTCCATGCTTGCTTGGTGCGCGCTACAGCCGCGATGTAAGGCACCTATATGGGGCATTTTCGACCCTCCGCGCCCCCTCCATCTCTGTTGGTCGCTGCCCACAACATGACATGCATATTTTCGATGTCATGAAATGTACATATCTTTATGGTCAACCTCCATCCTCTCCCTTCTTGGCACCCCACCAAAAAGCTTCAAATGCGGGAAATGTGGGGGTTCGTCCTTCGTCCTTCGTCTTCCGTCCTTCGTCGCCTCCCTCAACCGCCTGCCGCCACCTGTGTTACAATCGCACTGCCGCGCGATACCAACCCTTGCAGAGATGACAGATGGAACGGATAGCGATTTTCGACCTCGATGGCACCTTGCTCGATGGGCGCATCTGGCAAGCCTTTGTGCGCCACCACTTCACGCACAAAGTCCATCGGCACGAGGCAATGAAGTACCTCGCACGGAACTTCGGCCACTTCGCTCTCTACAAGGCGCGACTCGTGCCCCGTTCAGCCGTGTGGGACCGCTTTGGGCGCGAGATTGTCACCCTCGTGCGTGGCATGGACGAGACGCGGGCGCAGCGCGTCTTCGACACCATCTTTGCCGAGTCCATCGAGCCGCGCCTCGACCCGGTGCTGCTCCAACGCTGGCAGGCTTTCGGCGACGAGGGAGTCCGCCGCTTCATCGTCTCCGGCTCGCCCGCGCCCATCCTGCGAACCATTGGCGACCACCTCGGCGCGACGGCCACCTTCGGCACCACCCCGGAGCTGCGAAATGGGCGCTACACCGGACGTATCACGGGCCTGCTCTGCCAGGACGAGGAGAAGGCGCGGCGGCTGAAGGAGTACGTGGACGAGCAGGGCTGGCAGGTAGATTGGGCCGACTCCTTCTCCTTCGCCGACAGCCACGCCGACCGCCCCATCCTGGAGCTGGTGGGCAATCCCATCGCCGTCCGCCCGGACCCCAAACTCTTCGCCCACGCCCAAAACAAAGGCTGGACGGTCATCGGAGAGCCTGCCCGGCAGTAGCGATTGTGCAAGAAGGAACGAAAGTTGCCCCTTCGTCCACTCCGCTTATAATGCGCCCCCATACGTGTCACCGCGAGTGTGACAGCAATAGCCTGCGCCCCTCAGCCCCGCCATGCAGCCAACCTTTGGCGGGGGGAAACCCAGGCTTTTTTGTTGGCTGGATGGTAGCTCGATAGCTTATCACAGCCGCGCCGGATGCACAGTCGTTATTCGAGAACCACACCGTTGTGGTAGGTTCTGTCAACATAGGAGAGTAAGTAAATGGAATTGGGGAACGAGTTAATCTGGGTCGTGCCCATCGCCATCCTGATTGCCATCGGCTTCGCGGTCTACCTCATCCGCGATGTCCTCAAACGGGACACGGGCACCCCGGAGATGCTGAACGTCAGCAACATCATCTATCAGGGCGCGATTGCCTTCCTCCGCCGCCAGTACACGACCATCGGAATTCTGTCCCTCGTCACGGCGGTGGTCATCGGCGCGCTGATTGCCCTCTTTGACCGCTACATCGATGTGGAGGGCGTCACGCCTCTTCAGTTCGGCATCGAGACGGGCGTCGCCTTCCTCATCGGCGCGCTGCTGTCGTCGCTCTCCGGCATCATCGCCATGTGGACGGCGGTCAAGTCGAACGTGCGCGTGGCGGCTGCCGCCCGGCGCGGCGTCGGCGAGGCGCTGACAGTCGCCCTGCGCGGCGGCGCGGTCTCCGGCTTCCTCGTCGTCGCGCTGAGTCTGCTCGGCGTCTGGGGCTTGTTCGAGATTTACGGGCGGCTGCACGGCAACAACTTCGAGGCCGCCCCCTTCCTGATTATCGGCCTCGGCTTCGGCGCGAGCTTCGTGGCGCTCTTCGCCCAGTTGGGCGGCGGCATCTTCACGAAAGCGGCGGATGTCGGCGCGGACATCGTGGGCAAGATTGAGAAGGACATCCCCGAAGACGACCCCCGCAACCCCGCCGTCGTCGCCGACCTCGTGGGCGACAACGTGGGCGACTGCGCGGGTCGTGGCGCGGACCTCTTCGAGTCCACAGTCGCGGAGAACATCGGCGCGATGATTCTCGGCGTTGCCATCGCCATTCGCACGGGCCACGAGGGATGGATTCTCTTCCCGCTCGTGCTCCGCTCGTTCGGCATCATCGCCAGCCTCGTCGGCGTGCTGGTGGCCCGTATGCGGAGCGACACGGAAGACCCGATGGCCGCGCTCAATCGTGGCTTCTACGCCTCGGCAGGGCTGTCCGTCCTCTTCCTCGGCGCGACCACCTACATGATGCTCGGCGAGGCGTGGTTCTACTTCTTCGCGGCGGGTCTGGTTGGTCTGGTTAACGCCGTCGCCTTCCTGCTCATCACGCAGTACTACACCGAGGGGGCCTACCGCCCCGTCCGCTCCATCGTCCAGGCGAGCCGCACCGGACCCGCGACGAACATCATCTCCGGCCTCGCCGTCGGCTTCGAGACGACCGCCGCGCCCGTCTTCGCCATCTCGTTCGCCCTCCTGGCGAGCTACGGCCTCGGCGCTCAGGCGGCGGACATTCTGGACGTGGACGCCAGAGTCGCGGGCATCTTCGGCACAGCGGTCGCCACGATGGGCATGCTCATGACCGCCGCGTACATCCTGGCGATGGACACCTTCGGCCCCATCGCGGATAACGCGGGCGGCATCGTGGAGATGTCCGACGCGCCGGAAGAGGTTCGTCGCGGCACGGATGCGCTCGACTCGGCGGGCAACACCACCAAGGCACTCACGAAGGGCTACGCCATCGGCTCGGCGGCGCTCGCGGCCTTCCTCCTCTTCGCCGCCTACCTCGACAAGGTGGCTCAGGTGGTTCGCGTGCAGGGGGCGGCTGAAGGGCTTGCCGAAACGGACATATCGCAGAACGTCCTGCGTGTCTACGACGTGAACATCGGCGAGGTGCCCGTCTTCGTCGGCGCGCTGATGGGCGCGATGCTCGTCTTCCTCTTCTCGTCGCTGGCGATTCGCGCGGTGGGCCGCGCTGCCGAGGGCATGATTACCGAGGTGCGCCGCCAGTTCCGCGCCGACCCCGGCATCATGGCGGGAACGAGCCTCCCCGATTACGCGCAGGCGGTAGACATCTCCACGCGCGCCGCGCTCCGCGAGATGATTCTGCCCGGCCTGCTGGCTGTCGGCCTGCCGGTTTTGGTAGGTGTTACACTCGGCCATGTCGCGGCTGCGGCCATGCTGATGGTCGGCACGATAGCGGGCGTCCTCGTCGCGCTGATGATGAACAACGGCGGCGGCGCGTGGGACAACGCCAAGAAGTCCATCGAGGCGGGCAAACTCACGGATGAGAATGGCAACGTGCTCGGCAAAGGCTCCGACGCTCACGCCGCTTCCGTCGTAGGCGACACGGTGGGCGACCCCTTCAAGGACACAGCAGGCCCCTCGCTTCACGTTCTCATCAAGCTGCTGGCGACCATCACGCTGGTGCTCGCCCCGCTCTTCATCAAGTAAGTCCAAGCCTATACCTGGACTTCCGCGTAGTTGTACTATAATCGTAGGGCGTGGTCAGCCGACCACGCCCTACCCTTAAGGAGTGCTGTTCTATCATGCCCGGATTCGACCTTCCAGAGCTGATTCGCGCCTTCGGCTACCTTGGCCTCTTCCTCATCGTCTTCGCGGAGTCGGGGCTTTTCTTCGGCTTCTTCCTCCCCGGCGACAGCCTGCTCCTCACGGCGGGCCTGCTGGCCTACAAGGGCGAGTTGAACATCCTCATCCTCCTGCCCCTGCTCTTCGTCGCGGCAGTGCTGGGCGACAACGTGGGCTACTGGTTCGGGCAGAAGGTAGGCCCGCCCATCTTCAACCGCCCTAACTCGCTCCTCTTCCGCCGCGAGAACCTGTTGAAAGCCAGAGCCTTCTACGAGAAGCACGGCGGCAAGACCATCATTCTTGCCCGCTTCATGCCCTTCATCCGCACCTTTGCGCCCATCGTCGCCGGGGCCGTAGACATGCCCTACCGCAGCTTCCTCCTCTTCAATCTCGTCGGCGGCGTGGTCTGGGCCATCGGCGTGACGCTGGCGGGCTACTTCCTCGGCTCCATCATCCCGGAGGAGCAACTGGAACGGTACTTCCTGGCAATCGTGGTGGCCGTCATTATCATCTCCGCGCTGCCCGCCGTCATCCACGTCTGGCAGGAGAGCCGCCACGAAATCCTCGCCCGACTGCGCCAGATGCGTAAGGGCCGCGTCTAACAGCACCTCGCCAGCCCAGCACACACAGAGAGGCGATGCACGCGCATCGCCTCTCTGTGTGTCATTTTTCATTTTGCATTTTTAATTTTGAATTCCCTCCGGCGGGTCGTCGCGCCCCTCCACCTGAGAGGGCGGGTAAGTCGCCTCCACCGCCGTAAACGGCTCAAGAATGCGGTAGGTGTGCGCGGCCCCTTCGGGAACCACCCACGAGTTCCCCGGCTCCAGCAGCACCATCTGCCCCTCGATGTGAAGTTCGGCCCGCCCACTGATGACGAAGCCCACCGTCTCATACGGGCGCGCGTGCGGCTCCTCGTCGGTGCCCGGTTCCTGGTTCTCCCACATCCTCATCGAGATGTGCTTGCCGGAAGCCAGGTACTTCTGGCCCATCTTGCCTTTCGGCGAGTACCGGGAATCTATCTTGGTCACGGTTGTCTCGGCCATGTCGCTCTCCTTTGCGGCGTCAATTCACCGGAGGGCGTGCAAGTTGTATACCAGGGGAGAACAGGGCCGGGACACACAAAGGCCGTTGCGTTAAGGTGCTAGCGCCCTGACGCAACGGCCTTTGGATGAACGGGGGAGCCTTAATATACGAGATGAGAGAGGCTGGTGCAATAGGCTAACAGGCTCGGCTGGAAGTCCTATCGTGGATAGTACCAGGGGTTGGGACGAAAGTCCCTGAACGGTTATTGGCTTGCAGGTTGTGTCAAAGTGGGAGAGGGGAAGGAGGAGAGGAAGCGAGAAAGGGGCCGGACGGGACTCAGACCAGTATAGGCCAGTAACGGCCAGTACTGGCGAGCGATAAGCGGCCAGTATAGTGAGAACTAGCTGCCTTGTAGCCACAAAGTTATGTTACAAATTGCGCGACCTTGACACTGCCCTAATTGGCTGGCGGCAGTGCGATTCGGTATTCTGGCCCCAATGCAATAAAAACTGTGCTATAGTGTAGTAGGCTCGTTGACTTCCATCATTCAGGTGTGGTAACAGCATGGGCAAGCGGATATCTGCGTTACTGCTGCTGATAGCGGCAGTATTTGGTTGGGGCATGGCGCGAGCGGATAGCGCCTCGCTTTATCTGCCTATCGTTAGAAGTTCCCTGGCTTTGCTGTCGCCCACCGCGAGCCGAACACCCGCCGCGCAGGCAGTGGGCGTGGCTCGTAATCCTCGCCTCACCCCGGTTCCGGCGTCCACCTTCTGCGGTACGGACGGGACTGCCCTCGGCCCCTGTCAGGCCGATGCCTCGTCAATCTACTCAAGCGTTCCGCCACAGGCGCAGCAATGGGGAATCTCCGTGCAGGGCGCGTGGAATGAGGTGGTACTTGGCGTCACCCCCGCGCCCGCTGGTGGCACGAGCCAGTCGCAGAGGAACACGGCCCAGTATCTCTGGCCGCGTTGGGCGAGTGGGCGGCGCGACGCGCGCTTCATTCTGGCAACTATTACCCCCGGTGGCCCGACACTGACCCCTGCGCCGAGCCCGACACGCACGCCTCTGGCCGCGCCAACAGAACTCAGCGAGGGCACCCCCATCGCTATCGCTCTGGTTCGCAACCCCAGGCTCACCCCCGTGGCCGCCTCTCTCATCTGCGCTCTGGATGACGGGGTGCAGATTCGATGTAACAGCAACGTCACCTCCGGCTATTTCAGTGGCTTGCAGGGGAATTTCCGGGGCGTTCTGGTGCGGCCCGCTTACAATGAAGTGGTGGTAGGCGTCACGCCCGTTACGGGCGGCGGAGCGGTGGACCGAAACGAGGAGCGCGCCCACTATCAATGGCCCCGCTGGGAGGCTGGCCGCCACACGGCCCGCTTCATCGTGGCGAGTGTGACGCCGGGAGGGCCGCCCCTACCCACTTTCACCTCCACGCCCTCCGCGACACCAACCAACACGCTCACGCCGACGGCTACACCCACTGCTACACCCACCAGCACGCCGACGGCCACACCCACGCGCGGACCCGACGTGGTGGGTCTCATCCGTAACCCTCAGACCACACCCGTTGCGGTGCCAAGGCTCTGCGGCACTGGGGACGGCGCTCGTGAGTTGTGCATCTA
>DASVVH010000245.1:0-3192 GCA_036386615.1 Ardenticatenaceae bacterium | reverse complement strand
TCCGCGAGAGCGAGGCCCGTCTCCGGCTCGTCACCGACCAGATGCCCGCCATCCTCTGGACGACGGATTACCAATTGCTGATTACCTCCATGCGCGGTGCCGGGCTTGCCGCCCTCGGCCTCGAACACGACAGCCTCGTGGGAACGACCCTCTTCGACTTCTTCGGCTCCACCGACCCGGAGCACCCGGAGCTTGCGCCCTACTTCGCCGCGCGGCGCGGCGACTCGGTGTCCTACGAGACGGACATCGCGGGCCGCACGCTGGGCGTTCATCTCGAACCCCTCCGCGATGCCGCAGGAGCCATCGTCGGAACCATCGGCATCGCCCTGGATATTTCCGAGCGCAAGCAGGCCGAAGTGCGCCTGCGCGAGAAGGAAGAGCAGTACCGCTCCATCTTTGAGGCGACGAGCGACGGCCTCATGATTCGCAATCTCGACGGCAACATCGTCGAGGTCAACCCCGCCTACGGCGCGATGCACGGCTACACGCGGGACGAGCTAATCGGCCAGCCTCTGACCACCCTGATTCACCCCGACTATCACTACGTCCTGAAAGAAAGTGTCGGAGCCATCAGCGCGCGGGGCGATGACTACCGTATCGAGGCGGTCAACATGCGTAAGGATGGCACCCCACTCTTTGTGGAGGTGCGCGGAACCTCGTTCACTTACAAAGGAGAGCCGCACGTCCTGGCAATCGTCCGCGACATCACGGAGCGGAGGCAGGCGGAAGAGCAGCTACGCGAAAAAGAAGCGCAGTACCGCTCCATCTTTGAGGCGACAGGCGATGGCCTGATAATTCGCAACCTTGAAGGCATCATCGTAGAGGCCAACCCTGCCTACTGCCGGATGCACGGCTACACACAGGATGAGATGGTTGGGCGTCACATAACAGAATTCCTCGCCGCAGATGCTTCCCCCAGCCTTGGAGCCACGGGCGCGATTTCCACGACTGGCGACACCTTCCACAAGCTACGCAAAGATGGAACACTGCTCTACGTAGAGGCGCGGGGAACCGCCTTCACCTACAAAGGTCAGCCCCACATCCTCGCCGTCGTGCGCGACATCACGGAGCGCAAGGAGGCCGAAGCGCAGCTACGTGAGAAGGAAGAGCAGTATCGCTCGATCTTCGAGGCTACGATGGATGGGCTGGTTATTACGGACCTGAGGACAGGAAGGCTCATCGCGGTCAATCCCGCCTTTGCCCAAATGCACGGCTATACCGTCGAAGAACTCCTCAAGCTCCATCCCACTCAGTTCATTCATCCCGACGACCACTCCAAGTTCTTCAAATACATCGAGACGGTCGGCGCGGGCGAGACGTTCCGTACCGAGGCGATGGACGTGCGTAAGGATGGGACGTTCTTCCCGGTTGAGGTTCACGGCTCAAGTTATGCCTATGGAGGAGAACGCCACGTACTTGGTGTCGTGCGCGACATCACCGAGCGTGTGAAGGCGTATGAACTGCTGGAGCAGCGCGTCCAGGAACGCACGCGCGAGTTGTCCACGCTGCTGGAGGTCTCGCAGAACGTCGCCTCGACGCTGGAACTCAAGCCGCTGCTGGACCTAATTCTCGACCAACTCCGCGCCGTCGCTGATTACAACCGCGCCTCGCTGGCGATTCTCGACGGCGAAGAGATGGTCATCGCCGCCTATCAGGGACGGTTCGCCGCGCAGGAGGTCGTTGGCGAGCGCCTGTCGGTAGAAAAGCTGGGACTAATCTGGGACCGCTTCCAGGCGGGAGAGTACGTGCTGATTGATGACATACACGGGGACAGCCCACCCGCCCGCGCAGTGCAGGACTACATCGGCTCCGACAACGTCCGGCGCATTCAGGATGTATGCAGTTCCGTCCTCGTGCCGCTCGTCTCGCGGGAGCGCGTGATTGGCTATCTGAACGTCGCCCATAGGCAGACGGGCTACTACACGGACCATCAGGCCCGGCTGGTGCTGGCGATTGCCAATCAGGTCGCCGGGGCCATCGAGAATGCGAGGCTCTACGAGGAAGCGCAGGAAGAAACGCGCAAAGCGGCGGCGCTGGCACAGGTCGCTTCGAGCGTCGCCTTGGGCGGCACGCTCGAAACCGCTCTGGACGAGGTTGCGCGGACAGTCGTTGAGGCGAGTGGCGCGGTCGCCTGTTCTATGATTATCGCCGAGGGAGACCAGAGCCGCATCGGGATTTTCGGTGCCTATGGCATGCCCGATGGCTACGCCGCCGGGCTGGAGGCCATCGTACGCAATGGCAACAAAATCATGACTGTCGAGCGCTACTACGAGCCGGAGCCATTGGTCGTACACGGTTTGCGGCAGGCGGTCCTCGCACAGCCGACTCACGCTCCAATTCACAGGTTCATGTCCCAGGTCGCGTGGGACACGATGGTCAGCCTGCCGATAGTCTATCAGGAGCGGCACCTGGGGCGGCTGAACCTCTACTATCCGCCCGATAAGGAGCCGGACCAGGAAGAGTTGGCCTTCCTCTCCGCCATAGTCAGCCAGGCGGCGACCGCGATTGAGAACGCCCGCCTCTACGCCCAGGCGCAGACAGCGGCGGCGACGCAGGAGCGGCAGCGCTTGGCGCGCGAGTTGCACGACTCGGTCTCGCAGGCGCTCTACGGCATCGGCCTCGGCACCTACGCGGCGAAGAACCTCTTCGAGCGGAACCAATCTGGCGTTGCCGAAGCCCTGGACTATGTGACCTCGCTAGCCGCCGCCGGGCTGGCCGAGATGCGCGCCCTCATCTTCGAGTTGCGCCCGGAGTCGCTGGAAATCGAGGGGCTGGTGGCGGCGCTCGGAAAACAGGCGTCGGCCCTGGCCGCGCGGCACCGTATCGAGGTCGAGACGGAACTGCCGGGCGAACCTGACCTCCCCATCGAAACCAAGGAAGTGCTCTACCGCGTCGCGCAGGAGGCGATGCACAACACCGTCAAACACGCGGAGGCGCAGCGAGTCCACCTGAGGCTGGATTACTCCGACACTGCCGTCGTGCTCGACCTAAGCGACGATGGCAAAGGCTTCGACCCTAGCGGTTCGTTCCCCGGCCACCTGGGGTTGCACTCCATGCGGGAACGAGTGACGCAACTGGGCGGCACTTTCGAGATTGAGAGCGCGCCCGGTGTCGGCACCGCCATCCACATTCACATCCCCATATGATGGAAGCACCCCACACTCGTACCATTGTGGAGGCATAACCGCATTC
>DASVVH010000244.1:0-12149 GCA_036386615.1 Ardenticatenaceae bacterium | reverse complement strand
GTCCTCGTCGGCACCCTGGCCTACGCTGCCTGGTATGGGTTCACCATTGAGTGGATTAACCCCGGCGGCAGGGATTGGATTGCCTACTGGGGCGTGCCTCACCTGCTCCTCCGGGGCAAAGGCTTCTTCGATTTTACGGCCCTCGCCGACCTGCAAAGGTCCGTAGGGTATCCGCAGTTCGAGTTCTACCCCATCGTTCGCCTGTGGAACCCCCCGCCCGTCATCTCCCTGCTCCTGCCTTTCGGCGGCCTGGATATGACGAGATCCGCCCTGGTATGGATTGCACTCTCCAGTTGGGCCTACATTCTTGCAGCCTTATTGTTCAACCAGACGCTGGCGCATCCCCTCCCCAGGCGTGCCGCGTTGGGTCTATCACTCTTCTTCGTGCCCTTCTTCATAGTTATCGCCGCCGGACAACTTTCCTCTTTCGTCGCCGCCTGCCTCGTCTTCGCCTGGTACTTGCAGAGGAAAGAGCGCCACGCGGCGGCTGGAATCCTCTTTGTGGCACTACTCCTCAAGCCGCATCTCGTCTCGCTCGCCGCTGTGCTCCTCGTCTGGCACGCGTGGCGACAGCGCGCGTGGCCCTTTTTCCTGTCGGCGGCGGCCTGCCTGCTGCTCCTCGTACTCGTCTCGTTTCTACTCGACCCTCATTGGCTGGCAGGGTGGCGCGCGCAGGGGTCGCCGCTTTTCTGGGTGACGCAGGCACCGTTGGATGTCTTTCAATCCGTAACGAAGGTACCGGAATGGCTCCAGTTCACGGGTCTCGCTCTGGTGGGGCCGCTGTTTCTATGGCATCATCGCGCCGCGCCCACGATTGACCCGCACCTTCTGGCGCAAGCCCTCCTCGTCTCCGTCGTGATTGCCCCCTATGGCTACAGCTTCGATACAACCGTGCTGCTACCAACCGCCCTCTTCATCGGCAGCCAATTGTGGCAGCGCAACCAGCGAGAGTTGCTTCTACTATCCACCCTCCTCAACGTCTGGTTTGTCCCCTTCCACCTGGCGCTCTCCCGGTACTTCGCCCTTCTCCTGCTCGTCGTCTGGCTATGGTATCTGAGCACCCGCCCCGAACCGGCACCTGCCACGCGGGTCGCGGCAGGCGACTAACCGTTGTCGCGGATTTCGCTCAATTCGAGCCACCGTTCGAGAATGGCGTCCAACTCCGTCTCGGCAGCCTCTTTCTCTTCCTGCAAGCGCCGGAGCGCCGCGTAATTGGTAGCCGCTGCGATCATCTCGGCTTCCAGTTCCGGCAGGCGTGCTTCCAGCGCGGCCATTCGCGCCTCGACCACTTCCAGTTCGCGCTTCTCCTTGAACGAGAGGCGGCGCGACTTGTCCGGGGCAGCCTGCGCGGGCGCACCGTTGGTTGTAAGGACAGATTCGGTGGATTTCATACCTGCCCCCACAGGTACGGGCGCGGCGTCGCGGGCGCGCATCTCGCGGTAAAGGGAGTAGTTGCCCGGATACTCGCGGATGGTGCCGTCGCTCTCGAACGCGAGGATGAAGTCCGCCACGCGGTCCAGAAAGTAACGGTCGTGCGAGACGGCGACGACCATCCCCGCGAACTGGTCAAGGTAATCTTCCAGCACGGTCAGGGTTTGGATGTCGAGGTCGTTCGTCGGCTCGTCGAGCAGCAGGACGTTAGGCTGGTCCATCAGCGTGCGGAGCAGATAGAGGCGGCGCTGCTCGCCGCCTGACAGCTTGCCGATGAAGCTGTACTGCTGCTCCGCCGGGAAGAGGAACCATTCGAGCATCGCCGACGCCGTAATGCGTGTTCCGTCCGCGAGGCGAATCAGTTGCGCCCCCTCCTGCACGTAGTTCAGGACGCGCTCGTCCCTCGGCAGGTCGTGGCTCTCCTGGTCATAATAGGCGAGGTGGACCGTCTCGCCCGTGACGACCTCCCCCGCGTCCGGCTCCACGCGCCCATCAATCACATTCAGCAGGGTGGACTTGCCCGCGCCGTTCGGCCCGACGATGCCTACGCGCGCCCCCGGCGCGAAGTCGTAGGAGAAATCGCGGATGACTGGCTCGCCGTCCCAGAGCTTCGAGATGTTGCGAAGCTCGATGCCCCGCTTGCCCAGCCGCCGCGAGCCGAGCGCGATGGTGAGCGGCGCGCGCGGGTCGTCGGCGCTATCAATCGTATCGGCTAGTGCCTCGATGCGCTGGATGTGCGCCTTCTGCTTGGTCGAGCGCGCCCGCGCCCCGCGCCGCAGCCACGCCATCTCCTTGCGGAGCAGGTTCTGCTGCTTCAGGGTGGTAGCGCCAGTCACGCGCTCGCGCTCGGCCCGCGCGTCCAGAAAGGCCGCGTAGTTTCCCTCATAGGTGTGGAGGCGGCGGTTTTCCAGTTCCCAGATACGGTTCACCACGCGGTCCAGAAAGTAGCGGTCGTGAGTCACGAGGAGGAGCGCGCCGGGCCACCGCGCCAGCGCCTCTTCCAGCCAGGCGACGGTATCCACGTCAATGTGGTTGGTCGGCTCGTCGAGGATGAGCAGGTCGGCGGGGCGGATGAGTGCGCGGGCCATCGCCACCCGCTTACGCTGCCCGCCGCTCAGAGTGCCCAGTTTCGCCTCCACGTCGCGGATGCCCAGTTTGGAGAGGATGGCCCGCGCGTTGGTCTCGGCCTCCCACGCGCTAAGGCGGTCCATCTCGGCGTTGAGGGTGTGGAGTTGGTCCAGCAGGCCCCCGCTCTCCGGCTCCTGTTCCAGCCGCGCCGTCAGCGCCTCGTAATCACGCAGCAGCCGCATGATGGGCGTGTCCGCCTGAAAGAGGTAATCGAGAACGGTCATCCCATCCGGCAGATCGGGGTTCTGAGGCAGGTAGGCGATGGAAACATGGCCGCCCCGCGTGACCTGGCCGGAATCCGGCTCTTCCAGCCCCGCGAGGATGCGGAGGAACGTGGTCTTACCGCTCCCGTTGACCCCAATAAGACCCACACGATCCGTCTCGTTAAGGCCGAGCGAGATGTTTTCAAAGAGGGTTCGGTCAGCAAAGGATTTGGTGAGGTTTTCGGCGGTCAGGATAATCATGAGGGGGATTATAGCACGGGGCGAGGGGAAGAAATTACCGCGTGGAACTGCCCGCACCAGGGCTGTGTCAAAGTCGGACAGGCGAAGGAGGAGAGGGAGCGTGAAAGGGGCCGCAGGGGGGAGAGGCCAGTATAGGCCAGTAACGGCCAGTACTGGCGAGCAAAAAAGGCCAGCATAGTGATAAGTCGCTGCTATATAGCTATTCAGTATATTACAATCCTTGCGACTTTGACTCAGCCCTGCTGCCCGCACGGCTAGAAATTCGCGGGCTTATTACTTTGACCGAACATTCTGTTATAGAACGCTTCCCTTCCCATTGAACCAAGAAGTTCCACCTTCCTCTTCGAGTTAAAGTAATCCTCATCGTCATCCATAAACCAGCCAATCCCCATAAAAATCACCATCTTCAAAACGTCGTACAGATGCTTCATCTCTGTGGTAGTTAGTTTTCTGTACTGTTCGTATGCTCGTAGAAGTTCCCTGGCTTTATCAAAGCTGAGGTTCCCCTTGTCGGGCCATGCCCAGAAGAAAAGCATATTCGCAACGTCGTAGAGGAGATAGATGTAGCTCGCGTCGTCAAAGTCCAGCACCGCGACGAGCTTATCACCTTTATACAGGAAATTTGAGTGATGAGTATCGCAGTGGCACACCCCTTTGGGCAAGTCCTCCGGCAATTCCAATATGTCTAACTCTGCTCTCAGCCATGCCAGCCTTGCTTCAGCCTCTGCGCTTGACGCAATCTTCTTTGCGTTCGACGTTGCATTATTCCAGCAGGATAACGGGTCATAGCTATCACGGACCTCGTAACAGTCTGGTCTGTAACCAATAGTGATGGTATGAAGTTGGCCTATGGCTTGCGCGATTTGCTCCCCGTTACCCTCACTCTCGCTATGCTCACCCTCCAGAAACGCAAACAAAGCAAACGGCTTATCTTGATAGGCTCCAATAAAGCCCCCATGTATATTCTCTATAGGCGCTGGGCAGGGGTAGCCGTGCTCGACTAAATACTGCAAAAGGTCTACTTCAAAGCGGGCATACCTCTCCGACCTACTCTCGTAGTACCTGAACACAAACTCGCCTTTGGTAGTGACGAGTAATATGTTCGTCTGAACAGCACCCTGCTTGAACGGCCCGGACTCCTTGAATATACCCAAATCATAATCCGCGAGGATTCCAGCAAAGTTCTCCTCCGTAAACATTGTTTTTGCTGCCATATCGCGACAATCTTCCAATTAGAGGCACGCCTGTACAGGCGTGCCTCTCCTCGATGTTTTTAACTTTATGTCAACAAAAGCCGACATCTATCGCCTTCTAATGTCGGCTTTTGTCGGCCTTACTTCACATAAATGAACGTTACATCCTGAAGACGCCCCATTGCGTCTCAGGGATGGGCGCGTTGAGCGTGGCGCTCAGGGCCAGGCCGAGGACACGCCGCGTCTGCGCCGGATCGAGGATGCCGTCGTCCCACAGGCGCGCGGTGGAGTAGTAGGGGTTCCCCTCCGCCTCGTATTTGTCGAGAATGGGTCGCTTGAATGCCTCCTGCTCGTCAAGGGTCATCGACGGCCCATCCTGCCGCGCCAGTTGGTCCATCTTGATAGTCAGCAGGACGTTCGCGGCCTGCTCCCCACCCATGACCGAGATGCGCGCGTTCGGCCACATCCACAGAAAGCGCGGCCCGTAGGCCCGCCCCGCCATGCCGTAATTGCCCGCCCCGAAGGAGCCGCCGATGATAACCGTCATCTTCGGCACAGCGACGTTGGCGACCGCGCTGACCAGCTTCGCGCCATCCTTGGCGATGCCCCCCGCCTCGTATTCCCGCCCCACCATGAACCCCGTGATGTTTTGCAGGAAGAGAAGCGGTATCTTGCGCTGGGCACACAACTCGATAAAGTGCGCCCCCTTCAGCGACGACTCGCTGAACAGAATGCCATTGTTGGCGACGATGCCGATAGGGTAGCCATACAGCCGCGCCCAGCCGCAGATGAGCGTCGTGCCGTAGTTCGCCTTGAACTCCCGGAAGCGGGAGCCATCCACCAGCCGCGCGATGACCTCCCGCGCGTCGTAGCTCTGCTTGAAAGTCGGCGGAATCACCCCGTAGATAGAATCGGTGGGATAGAGCGGCTCTTCGGGTGGGGCAACGTCCATCTCCACCCGCTTGCGGCTGTTCAGCCCCTCTACGATGTCGCGCACGATTTCCAGCGCGTGCTCGTCGTCAAAGGCATAGTGGTCCGCCACGCCCGACTTGCGCGTGTGGACCTCCGCGCCGCCAAGCTCCTCCGCCGTCACCTCCTCGCCCGTCGCCGCCTTCACGAGCGGTGGCCCACCCAGAAAGATGGTCCCCGTGCCCTTCACGATAACCGTCTCGTCGCTCATCGCCGGAACGTAGGCCCCGCCCGCCGTGCAGGAACCCATCACCGCCGCGATTTGCGCGATGCCCTTCGCGCTCAGGCGCGCCTGGTTATAGAAGATGCGCCCGAAGTCGTCCACATCAGGAAAAACCTCGTCCTGCATCGGCAGGAAGGCCCCGCCCGAATCTACGAGGTAGATGCAGGGCAGGTGGTTCTCCTCGGCAATGGCCTGCGCCCGCAGATGCTTCTTCACCGTGAGTGGGTAGTACGAGCCGCCCTTCACCGTCGCGTCGTTGGCGACGATGAGGCATTCGCGCCCGTGAACCGGGCCGATGCCCGTCACCACGCCCGCCGACGGCGTAGGCGAATCGTAGACCTCGTGTGCGGCGAGGGGCGAGAGTTCGAGGAAGGGCGCGCCAGGGTCGAGCAGGCGGTCAATGCGGTCGCGCACGAAAAGCTTGCCTTGCTCGCGCTGGCGCTCCTGGTAACGCGGGCCGCCACCCTGACGGACCTCCTCAAGGTGGCGGCGCAACTCATCGGCTAGCGCCCGGTTGTGCTCGTAATTGCGCTGGAACTGCTCGTCGCGGGGGTTCAGTTGAGTTTCGAGGATTTCCATAAGTGCCTTCGGGGGTATGTCACAACTCTAGAGAGCAACTCAGATAATGTATATAAGAGCATTCTTGCTTTTTTCGTTCTCACGACCATGTACAAACTAGCTACCTTGTGAAGGGGCACTTGAACTAATCCTAATCCTGGTTCTGATGTTTTAGGTTCGAATTCATTAGAAGCCAATATCAGCATCTCGAAAAACCTTGCTCAAGTATTCAATAGTATCGTCAGCACTCTCTCCAGTAGTACCTAACTCTTCTGCCGACACCTTCTGCTGGGGCCAGATCGTATTACTCACAAAATTTGGCAGGACAATCTCGCTGAGACTCCTACTGTACGTGTCATCTGCACTCTGACCCTCAAGCATCCACCGGGCGACACGTGTCATTGCGCCAGCGAGAACGTCGGCTAACTGGAGACCTGCCCAAGCTTCCGAACTCTCGAACACGGTTTTCTCAATGTATAAAGGAAATTCCATTTTTCTGCGGTCATGCCCAACAATAGCTGGGGGAAGATCAGCAGATGTGAGTAGATCCCATACAGGTTTCCACTGAGCCATGTTACTAGAAGTATCATGCACTAAAGTAATAGGACCTTCCAATTCGCGCCGCCAATTCATCATAAGAGCGAGCGCACAAGATGCAGCAATGTCTAAATGTTGGCTTCGGATCAGTTCAATTACTTCATGACCGAGGCGTAGGTGACCAATCCTGAAGTAACCCAGCAGCTCATTTAATTCAGGGGAGAAGTCGCCCTCAAACAGTGGTCTGAAAAAGTTGTTATATGCCTCTTCTGTTTTGAGCCGCACGAGTTGCTGGAAGTTATATAGTAACTGCTCAAAAAACATCTCGCCACCAAATACTGGTAGGGTGAAGAACAAAAGATTCACAAGGGCGATATTGGCACCACCTTCATAGAGATCAAGCCCATCTTCGTACGCAACTGGCTCAAACACGTAATCCACTATCTTGGCGAGTAGTGCATACCTCTTATGGGTAACTGATAGCTTCACCCTTGCCGGTGACAAAGCCATCTCTTCAAGAAAATTGATAACCATCTGTTGTTGCGCGGGCCGTCGAGCTAAAGATGAGTGCTTTAACTCTCTAGTACGCACCTTTCCAAAGTGCCTCCCTTTCAATTCTTGCGCTTCTTCCTCTGTGCAATTCAGGCTAGCTAAATTAAAAACGGGCTGCTCTAGGTCGAAGAGGTCCACTCCAGTAAACCCGCTCTCATCTAGAAAGATGATCTCCATTTTTCCTCCTCTCTATAGCTGCCATTTTATTTTTCGCCTTTATTCAGCGCCTTCTTGCTCAAACACCATGCCATTCGAGGGGTTCTTATTGCGGGCCGATGTGAAGAAAGCCGCGCTTCTGGGCCGTGCATGAGGCGGCGATGCTTTGCACGTCCCAGCCAACCGCTTCCGCCGTGCTGCTACTGAGGAGGCGGCGCATCACTGGGAAGCACCCCATCTCCAACCGTAGTTCCAGGCTCCGGCCCGTCTAGGGGCTGGCTCACCTGGCCGTCCAGCGCGGCTATGGCTTCGGATGCCTCCGACTCCGGCGCGGCTATAGCCTCACTCACCTGGCCGTCCGGCGCGGCTATGGCTTCGGAGGCATAAGGCTGTGGCTCCGCTTCCGGTGGCTGCTCGATGCTCGCTTCTGCGGCAGGCGTTCCACCTTCCGCGTTCGCCACTTCCGCTTCCTCCCCCACCACGACGATGACCGCCGTCATGTCGTCCTGCGTGGCGCGCATATTGAAGGGCTGCGCGAGGTTGTTCACATCGGGGAAGCGCGGCAGCACCCCGCGCTGTTTCGCCAGGTCCACCACCACATCGGCGGGGTCGTCGGGGAATGCCAGAAGCGAGGCCAACTCGCTGATGTTCATATTGGAGTAGGCCCCGTCACTGAGGAGCACCAGTCTGTCGCCCGCGTCCAGCTTGATAACGCTCCACCCCGTCTCCGGGCACTGGCCCGCCACGCCCAGCGCCCCGAAGATGTTCCGGTCGAAGAAATAGCGCATCACTCGCTGGTCCATCTCGTCGCTCACGTTGAGGCCGTCGAACTGGTCAATAATCTGCGACACCCGCGCCGCGTCCTCCTCGGAGATGCGCCCCTGCATTCGGTCCCACAGCAGGAGGTCCTGGTCCTCCGTAATCTGGATGAGGCCCGCCTCCTTCAGCACGTAGCCATGAGTGTCCCCGTGTTGCCCGGCGACGGCCCGGCTCCCACCATCGCAGAGCGCCACCACCGTCATCGCCGCGCCAACGCTCAGTTGGTCCAGGGGCTTCCCCTCCGCGTTCTCTTCCGCCGGAATGTTGCCTCCCCAGTTCAACTCCTCCCAGATGCGGCGATTCACCTCCTCGATGACCGGGCGCAGCGCCGCCTTCGTCTCCTGCAACGTCGCCGAGCCGTCCCACCCGTCGAGGTGCTCGGCCAGCACCCGCGCCGCCAGCGCCGAGGCGTGCTCGCCCCCAATCGCGCCCTGCGCCGTCTCGCGGCGATAGCCGCCCATGCCGTCTATCACGGCGGCGGCGCGGCCACCGGCGGCCACCCACAGGGAATCTTCATTTCGTTCGGGGTGCGTGGGGCTTGGGGCCGTCGCCACCCAGCTTTGAATCCATCTCACAGGGGAACCTATCTCCATCGTCGCGCGTATAGACATCTCAGCGAGGTGGCACACCTCAATCCATTACATTGACGAGTTCAGTGTGCCATTATATCCTCAAGTGAACCAGGAACACCAATCACCTTAAAGAGTGCCATTCCGCCGTACTAAGAACGAGTGAGCATCGCGTCCCTAACGTGGCCGCGACCTCGCCCCAGATTCAGGAGGAGCAACCGATGGCTGACCTGATAACGTGCCCAACCTGCGGCACCCCCGACCAGGAAATCGGCAAATACTGCGAGCATTGTGGTAGCAAGGTAGAGCGTGGGGCCGCCACCGCCGCCACTGCCGACGCCGTGCAACCCGATGCCGTGCAACCCGATGCCGTGCAGCCCGATGCCGTGCAACCGGATGCCGTCCCAGCCGATGCCGTCCCAGCCGCGACGGGCAACGGCTCCGCGCCGGACGTGGCCGTCCCCGCTCCCTCCGGCAACGGCGCGTCGGCCAGCGTGGACGCGGCTGCCACGACAGTTGCTCCCGCGAGCGCCCCAACAAGCGGCCCCACCACCGACGCACTCCGCTTCATCCGCCTGGAGAACGGCGTCTTCATCAAGGAGCAAGCCTTCGACGTGCCCGTCGGCTCGCGCCTCCTCGTCGGGCGCGCCGACCCCACCAGCGGCATCTTCCCCGAAGTGGACTTGACCATGTGGTCCAAACGCGTACCCACCCCCGAAGGCTCGCTCTACACCGTCCACCGCAAACAGTGCTACATCTCGCGCGACGACGCGGGCCAGGTCTGGATTGTAGACCACACCGACTACGTGGGTGACACGATGGTCTCCCCCGTCGGCACCAGCCAGTTCCGCCCCATCCCCTCCCTCGCGGGCGAGCGGCCCACCGACCCGGAGGGCGGTGTCGCCCTGGATGTGGGCGACCGCATCCTCATGGGGCAGGGTGAGGGCATGCTTATTTTCCAGCTAATGCGGCTCTAAGGGAATAGGACATTAGGGGAGCGGAGGCGTGGAACAAAGTATTCGCGTCGGCGTGAGCGCCGTCATCGTGAAGGACGGGGCAATCCTGCTCGTCAAGTTCGATGACGAGCCTAGTGGGCCGCATTACAACCTCCCCGGCGGCGGCGTGGAGTTGGGCGAGACCCTTGAAGAGGCACTGCACCGCGAGGTCATGGAGGAGTGCGCGGGCGAGATAGAGGTTGGCCCCCTGCTGCTCGTCGGGGAGTACGTCCCCGCGCGTGAGAACTATCTCTACGGCTCGCAGCACTCCCTCCGCTTGGTCTTTCGCTGCACCCTGCGCGAGGGCAGCGAGCCGTGCCTGCCCGCCCAGCCCGACCCGAATCAGGTAGGCGTCGAGTGGGTGCCGTTAACCCAATTGGCCCAAACGCCCCTGATACCGAAATTCCTCCGCCACCTGCTCCCGGAGATTCACACGCGCGAGCTGAACCCCTGGCGCGTCGTGGGCGATACCATCGTCCGGGCATGATAGAAAGTAGCAATCAATGGAAAGCTCGCTCCGCAAAAACCTCCTGAAAGAGGCCGTCCACCTCCAACTGGAGCGCACCGGCCTCGTCGGCGGTGGCCTCCTCATTGGCGGCGCGGTCGTCCTCACCGCGCTCACCTCCCCCTGGCTGGGTGCAGTCTGGGCGCTGGCGGCGGCGGGCGGCGGCGTCGCCCTGAGCCTTTCCGGCGCGCAGTCCCTCCTCCGCAACCAGCAGGCCATCCCCGACCTCGCCCGCCGAACCGGGCTCAATCATCACACCCCCCGCGAGGTGCCGCCGGAGTTGCAGCCCTACGTCGAGCAGGCCGTCCAATCCTCCATCGAGATAATCGGGCGCGTCGAGCAGTCGCGTGGGCAGCCTCTCTACAGCGCCCTCAGCGACGTGGTAGATACCGTCGGCTCGCTGCTCGACAAAATCTGCGACATGAGCGAGCGCATCGTCACCACCGAGCGCCTATTCGCCACCATCCAGCAGCAGGCCAGCGCCCTCCCCGACAGCCGCCTGCAAGGTGATGCGAGGCAGGAGTTTGACCGCAACCTCAACCAGTTACAGGGCAGCATAGACCGTGCCCGCGAGCAGATTGTTGCCGCCACCGCCTCCCTCCGCCAGATAGCCGTCCAAACCCTCATGATTCAGGCGCAGGACGCCGCCCTCCTCGACGACACCACGGGCGACCTCATCCGCATCGCCACCGACCAGGCCGACCTCCTCCAGACCCGCATCGCCGCGATGGAGGACGTAGCCCGCAGCACCCAGGCCGCCACAGGTCGCCTCTTGAGCGGCTAAATGCAGATGTGGCCCCGCAGTAGGGGCACGGCATGCCGTGCCCCTACTGCGGGGTGGCAGCCCCAAAAGTGCTCAACTGCTGCCCGCTTCGGCCTCGGCTCACCTCGAATACTCCGCGGGCGCGAAGAAGACAAGAATCGTCAACTCTTCAGTAATCGAGTGAAAGTGGTGCTCCACGTTCGCCGCCACGAAAACGACGCTCCCCGCCTGCACCGCGCGCTCCTCCTCCCCCACACGAATCATCCCGCGCCCGCTCACCACGTAATACACCTCGTCCTCCGTGTGCGGCTGCTGCGGGTCCGTCCCTCCGACAGGCAGCCGATACAGCCCCACACTCAACGATGGCACGCGCAGAAATTCCAGGTAGAGCTGCCCCGATTCCCCCTGCTGTGCCATCAACTCCGAAAGCTCGAAAGCGTCCATAACCTCTTCCTCCGTTGTCCGGTCCACGCGCTCAAGCTTACAACCTCTTCGTCCCTTCCAAAAACCATTTTGCCCCTTGACCTGAACGCCCTTTCTAGCTATAATACCCTCATCTAGTTATCCATCTTCACTTGAATCTAAGGAGCAAAAAATGCCGTTCTCTGTGTCCGTTCTTTGTGTTCTCTGTGCCTTTGTGGTGAAATTTCCGTTCTCCGTTTCCGTCCCTCATCGGTTCCTCGTCGCGTTCCTGTATCGAAGCCGCGCCCTCCCTGCTCACTACACGCCTGCTGGGTGCTCGAATGTCATCCACCCTAGCCGCCAGCTAGGGCACCGAAATCGCCCTTGTTCACCCCTCCCCGCCTCCTCCATCTCTGTTGGCCCCCTCCAAACCTATGTACATACAATTTTCAATGTCAATAAATGTACATATCTTTATCGTCAACTTCCCTCCTCCTATGCCCACCCGCCAAAAAACGCGCTCAATGTGGCTAAATGTGGCTCAGTCCGACCATCCCGTCGTGTCCGTCTACCGTCCTTCACCCTTCATCTTTCGTCCTTCCTCCGTTCTGTGCTAACCTACGTGCCGCTTCAAGCGAGGCGCGAGATACTTCACGTCTCGCCGGGCGGTAACTCAGATGAAATCGCTATTCGATACATTACTAGCCTTGATAGGCGTGTTGGTCCTGCTGGCGTTGATAGGTCTGGCGGCCATAGGAGCGGTCCAGGTATCGCGGGGAGAAACCCTCCTCCCGACCCCCACGCTGGAAGCGACTGAGGTCGTCGTCCTGCCAACCTCCACCCCCGAACCCGTCACGCCGACCATCACCCTCACCCCCACCGAGC
>DASVVH010000243.1:0-3079 GCA_036386615.1 Ardenticatenaceae bacterium | reverse complement strand
AGAATATGCAAACCTCCATCGTCTAGGACGTATGCGTAATTGCCCGCCACCGCTATCTGCCCGAAGAACCCCGCAGGGTCGTAAGAGGCAGTCTCGACGGGGTTCATGGGGTCCGTCACATCGAGAATCCGTAAGCCACCTCCCTCGGAAGCGACAAAAACGAGATTCTCGGCGACGGCGAGACCATTGGGATCGCCCTCAGGGGAAGTCCCCTCAATAAAGGTGGGTGTGTCGGGGGTACTCAAACTATAGAGGTCCACCCTGCCATGCTCGGATATATACAGGCGGGAGTCGCGAATAACCATATCCCGCCCGCTAGTGCCCGCCCCGCCGAAACTTGCCTGCACGGGAGCCATCGGGTCCGAAACATTAATGGTTTCGAGTCCAAACTGGGTTGACACATAAGCATAATCGCCAGCCACCTCCACCTCATCGGACCACCCGTGCGTCGTGTAGACACTGACCTCATCGGGTGCGGCAGGATCGCTTACGTCAATAATCCTCAAGTAGCCCTCGTTACAGTAGCGAGAGCACCTGGGATAGCCGTCCAGAACATAGGCATACTCGCCCGCGACAGCAACGTCCACCGCGTCCTCCGTTGAAGTGAAAGAGAGCGACATCGGGGCCGCAGGATTACTAATGTCGAGAATACGCAGGCCAGTATCCGTTATAGGCCCCCACACGTCCCATTGGGGCGAAACCGCAACGAAAGCATAGTCGCCCACGACCTCCATCCTTACTGACGTTCCATCTGTCGGTTCGTCGTAGGAACCAACCAGGGTGGGGGCAGAAGGGTCGGACACGTCGAGAATGTAGACATCTCCGGCGGCGACGTAGGCGTAATCCCCGATAACCACAATGTCGTTCGGGGCCGAGGGCAGCACAGTCGACTGAGCTACCAGAAGAGGTTGCGCGGGGTCAGACACATCCAGAATGTGCAGACGCGTTCCTATGCCGATGTAGGCGTAGTTACCCTGCACCGCTACAGCAAATGCATACCCTCCAACCTGCCCCACCAACTCCACGTTCTGGTTCTCGTTCTGGCCGAGAAGCGCATGTGCGGTAGGGGGGAGCGGCGGCTCCGCGCTGGCTTGCGGCGCACCGCCCAGCGAAGCGAGCGTGATGAGGAAGAGACCGAGGATGAACAGGGCGAAACGTCGAGGCTGCATCGTGCTGCTCCTTCATGTACAGACAAAACCAATCGCCATAGACGTTACGCGGTTGAGCGCCCGGAAATGATTAACGACCACCAGGGCCGAAAGATGGGCATGCTAAAAGCGGGAGTTCCAAGGAATCACCCGCGGCAGCGCAACGCCTACACTCCTTATTATCTCCATAACTTCAGTAAATAGCAATAACTCCAAAGTAATGGCTAAAGTAAGTTTGCATACACATTCCGAACCTGACAACGGATTACCCCTGAACGGTCGCACCCATCTGGGAGTATAGAGGGCAAGCAAGCACCAGTAGAGGAGGCGCTATGGCCGAGCAGGCGACCCTTCAGTGGATTTACCAGTTCTTCCCCGTGCGCCCGGAGATGGTCACCAACCCCGACCTCTGGACCGAAGCCGACAACCGCCTCGCCGCCGAGCACTTCGCCTACCTCAAGCGTGCCACCGAGGAGGGCACCGTGCTCCTCGCCGGGCGCGCTCAGGATGGCGAGGGTCCGGCCATCGTCATCATCGAGGCCCCCTCCGAAGAGGCGGCGCGGCACTTCATGGAAAACGACCCCTTTGTCTCCGGCGGCTTCGCGCGGGCTAGACTCCACCCCTTCCGCGCCGCCCTCGTCAGAAAATCGCGCCCCCAGCCTGCCACCTGAATACGCCCTTGCTCGTACGAACCTCCATCTGGAACCCCGTCATTTGTCGTAGATGGGAACACGCCGCATGCCCGATGAAGTGGGCAGCGCGGCATCCTATACTATGGGCAGAGTCACGGACCATGAAGGAGATAACAATGAAACGCTTTACTCTATGGATGCTATTCGCCCTACTGCTGGTGACGCTCGTTCCTGCCGCCCACGCGCAGGACGTTGGCGTACAACAGACCGACGCCTGGTGGCAGGCCCGCTACTGGAACAACATATCGCTCAGTGGCGACCACGTCGTGCTCCGTCAGGAAAGCACCCCCAACTATGCCGCGACGACGGGCAGCTTCGCCCCCGGCGTCAGCGCCGACAACTTCTCCGCGCGCTACGAGAAGTACATTGACGTTCAGGCGGGCACCTACCGCTTCACCATCACGGCGGATGATGGCGTGCGCGTCCGCGTGGACAACCGCCTCATCATTGACAAGTGGTTCAACCAGCCCGCGACCACCTACACCGCCGACGTCGAACTCACGACAGGCTACCACTACGTAGTCGTGGATTACTACGATGCCGGTAGCAACGCGCAGTTGCAGTTTGGGTTCGCCCAGGTGACGCCTCCCGCACCGACGAACGTGTGGCGCGCCGAGTTCTGGAACAACACCAACCTGTCAGGCGCGCCGAACGTCGTCACCAACGTTACCGACGTGAACTTTGACTGGGGCCAGAGCGCGCCCATGAGCGGCATCACCGCCGACAACTTTAGCGCCCGCTTCACGCGGACGGTCAACTTCCCGGCGGGCAACTACCGCTTCTTCGCCACCAGCGACGACGGTGTCCGCGTCTTCGTGGCGGGCCGCCTCGTGATTGACCAGTGGCGCGTCCAGGCGCAACGCACCTTTACCTATGACATCTACATCCCCGGCGGCAACACCGAGGTGCGCGTTGAGTACTTCGACGCCTCGCAGGGCGCGGTCATCAAGGTTCGCTGGGAGGTGCCGGGCAGCACGCCCGCGCCGACGCCGACCCCGCCCGCGCCGCAGCCGACGGCTGGCGAGGTCGTGGTGGAGGATGGCAGCTCCGGCTTCCGGCAGGGTGGCTCCGCGACGGCGTGGCGCACTGCCAACGAGGGTTCCGGTGGCCGCCTGACCTGGACGCGCAACAACCGCACGCAGCAGCCGGGCTACAACTGGGCGCGCTGGTACCCCACGCTCCAGGCCCGCCGCTACGAGGTCTTCGCCTTCATCCCGGACCGCTACACCACGACCTCTG
>DASVVH010000242.1:0-5849 GCA_036386615.1 Ardenticatenaceae bacterium | reverse complement strand
CCCAACTGTGTCGCCCACGCGGGCAACGGCTGCGGCAGGTCCGCCACACTGTAGCGGCGCGTGACTTCCAGCTCTACCTCCTCGAAGCCAGCCGCCGCCAGCCCCGCGCGGTACTCCTCGTCCGTCAGCGCGCCCGCCACGCAGCCCGCCCACGAAGAGAGGTCGCGGCGCATCTCCGCACTATCCACCAGCCCCTCCGGCAAGCCGCCGTGAATCACGATGTCCGAGACGGCGAAGCGGCCACCCGGCTTCAGCACGCGAAACGCCTCGCGGAAGACAGGCTCCTTCTCCGCCGCCAGATTGATGACGCAGTTCGAGATAATCACGTCCACGCTGTTGTCCGGCAGCGGCACCGAGGCGATGTCGCCCTTGAGGAAGGCGACGTTGCTCACCCCCGCCTCCGTCGCGTTGCGCCGCGCCAGTTCCAGCATCTGGTCCGTCATGTCGAGGCCGTAGGCGAACCCCTCGGCCCCGACCCGCCGCGCCGAGAGCAGCACGTCTATCCCGCCGCCGCTCCCCAGGTCCAGCACCACCTCGCCCGCGTTCAGGTCGGCCAGCGCCGTCGGGTTGCCGCAGCCCAGCGAGGCGAGCGCCGCCTTGAGCGGCAGCCCTTCCAGTTCGTCAACCGCGTACAGCCCTTCCGAGATGGTATCGCCGGAAACAGTGCCGCCGCAGCAGTCCCCATCGCAGCAGCCGCCGCTTTCCTTGTCCGCCAGCACGTTCGCGGCGATGGAGCCGTAGCGCTCGCGGACCGCCTCCGTAATCGTCTGATTGCTCGCAGGCACCGTCACCTCCGGTACGCTGACAACGGCACTGGCACCGCCGCAACAGCTACTATCGCAGCAGCCGCTACTCTGGACGACCTGAGTACTTGTCTGGCTATCGGTAGACATCATTTCCTCCTATCACTGTGAGAACATGGGTTGGGCACGACAGTCACAAAGCGAGGCGAAGCCTCGCCTTAGAACACGAGATTGGTAACAACGCCCGCCACGATGGAACCGAGCAGGCCGACGCCGAGGTAGAGTGCGAACACCCGCCGCCCCACGACGCCCCACACCGCCGTCATCGCGGGGAAGGTCGTCACGGGTCCGGCAATCAGGAAGGCGATGGCCGCGCCCGGTTGCATCCCCTGCGCCAGCAGCCCAGAGACGATGGGCAGCGCGCTCACGTTGTTCAGGTAGAGCGGCACGCCCACCAGCGCCGCCAGAGGAACAGCAAGAGGATTGTTCTGCCCCAGAAATCCGGCGATGGTCGCCTGCGGCACGTAGAGCGTGATGAGCGCCTCCATAAAGAAGGCCAGGAGCAGCCAGCGGCCCAGGCTCCAACTCTGCGCCGCCACGTCGCGCCCGACCTCCCGCCAGTCGAGCGCCCGCGCGCTATCGGCGATACCCTGCCACCAGCGAGCCTCCATGACCGGGGCCGACGGCTGCACCGAGCAGCCACCCGCGCCGCACCCGCCAGCCGCCACGTTCGACGCGATGGGAATGGAAGCCACAGGAATCGAGGCGACCGGAATCGCCTGGGCATAGCCGACGCTCGCCAGGGCAAAGGTGTTTGGCGCGAGAACGGGTGTCTGTGTTATGGGCGGCACGGGCGCGGAGGCAACTCCCGCCTGCTTCTGGCGCAGGAGCGCCCCCGACAGGAAGCCGCTCCGAGTGAGGGCCAGCGTCAGATAGCCCGCGCCCACGCTCATCACCAGCGTCGCGGTGAGCCGCGCGACCGCAAGGGGCCAGCCCAGCGTCGCCACGCTCAGGGCGAAGATTTCGGGGTCCATCGTCGGCGAGGCGACCCAGAAGGCCATCACGGGCGCGAGCGGCACCCCACTGAGCAGCAGCCCGCTCACCACCGGAACCACCGTGCAGGAGCAGAAGGGGCTGAACGCGCCGACGGCGGTTGCCAGCAGGATAGCAACCCCAATCCGCGCGCTGAAGGCATGGCGGATAGCGCCGTCCAGCTTCAGGGCGCGAACCAGCACGCCCAGCAGCACACTCACCAGAAAAGCGGGCCAGACGCTCCACACGGCCCGGCCAATGAACTCCACAATCTGTATCAGGTCACTCACGGTCTATCTCCTCGCTACCTTTATCGTAGTTTTACGATGAATTTGGGTAAAAAATAGGGGTTCCCGGTGGGGAACCCGGCACGCCCTAGCAGCAGGCGACGAACTCTGCGGCCAGCGTGTTCACCTGCTGCCGGAACCACTCGAAGGTCTCGAAGTCAAGACAGTAGCTCGTCGCCGGACCCTCGATGCTCCCGCAGACCAGCCCCGACTCGCGCAACACCTTCAGGTGCTGGCTGACGGTGGACTGCGCCAGGTCCGCGAACTCCACGAGGTCGCCCGTGATGCACTGCGGCTGCTCCACCATGTACCGCACCATCTTGTAACGGACGGGATGGCTCAACGCCTTGAAAATGCGGAGCAACTGCTCTTCGTCCCTGGACACAACAACCTGTTTCATCGGCTCACTAGCTCCTCCACAACTTCTATATCGTAAATATACGATAGAACTCCACCTTTGTCAAGCACCAGTTTTCCGGCAGCCGGGGCTGTGTCAAAGTTCTCCTTTGTGGAACGTTCTTCGACATTTTTAATGTTATGTCAAGCAATGCCAACATCTATCGCCTTCTAATGTTGGCATTTGTTGGCTTTGGTTCACATAACGTCGTCTGAGCAACTACACTCACTCCCAAAATAGTAGGTTGCCCTGCCTGCTCTTCCACTTTGACACAGCCCTGACTGGCGGCAACCCCGGTGGTTCACCTCAGACTCAGCGGTGCTCGGACACATTCAATTGGATGTATCAGAACCAGCACTCGCCCCTCTATATACCGTCAGGGCCAAACTCCTGGATGGTAGTCTACGCATCCGCTACCGCTCAGGAGGGTGGCCCTGACATCTTGCTCGTGCTACGGCGGTCTGGACATTGCTCTAGCATGCCCCGGCTCAATAAGAATGTAAAAAGCACCAACTCCTCAGTCGGTGCTTTGACTATTGCCTCAAGAACAGGAGTGTTGGAATGCCGGTTGGAAGTAAACGTTCGGACGATTTCTACGAGGCGGTGCTCGCCGCGCAGCGCGCGGGGCTTTCCCTCAACGCTCTGGCCCGCGAACTCGGCATCAGCCGACAGGCGTTGCACGGTGGCCTCAAGAGTTATCTGGAGCGCGCCTCCCAACTGCCACCGAACGCTGGCCCAGGCGGCTCCTGCCGATTTCCGGGATGCACCTGCCCAGCCTACGCGCGGGGCCTCTGCCAGCCCCACTACCAGCGCGCCCGCAAGGCAGCCAGCGAGGTAGCGAATGAAGTGGTGCTTACGATGGCTACCGATAACCTGGAGATGCTGCTCGCCCTCCTCGGAGAGCGCCATAATGACGAGGAAAGTTCCTCATAGCTGCTTCCACTTTGTCAGGCTCTTCTTTTCCGACGCACCTTCGGCGCAACAAGAAGGACCAACGCGCCGAGCAAACTGACCGCCGAGAGCGCGAGACCGATATAAAACTGGGGCGGAGCGTAGGTAAAGACGTAGGTGTGCCTCCCCTCCAACGCCGTTACACCAAGATAGTCGTTGACCGGAGTCAATGGTGCCGCGCGCCCGTCTATTGAAACCTTCCAGCCAGGGAACATACTCACCAGCGCGACCAACTTCTGCTCAGGGCCACTCGCCGTTGCCTCGACCACCAGTTGATTCGGGCTGGCCCATCGCGCTTCAAACGCTTGAACATCCGCAGCAGTGAGCGGAATGCCCTGTGCCAATTGCTCCGGCATCACCGCGAATGCGAAGGGTAAAGCCTGTGGCATCTCGTAAACAGGAAGGTTCTCAAAATTGTCCACGAACTCCGCGTTCGCTGGCGGGCGATCCGGCCAAGGGAAGATATATTTCGGCTGCGCCCGGATAATCGAGCCTTCTGCCTGCTGGGCGGCGAAGCCCTTCACCTCCCGATTGTAGGCGAAGTTGATAACAGGCTGTTCCAACTCGTAGGCAAAAGGAGTCCACCACCACCAGACCTGCCAATCCCCGGCAGCCACGTAATAAAGTCCGGGGTCTCGTTCGTGAAGCCATTGAATGGCCCGCCCAGCCTGCTGCTCCCGTTCTGAACCAATCAAAAAGGCAAATGAGCGGTTAATAGAGAGCACATTCCAGACCGAGTGAGCCAGCAGGAAAAGCAGGATAAACTGAGGTAAGAAACGGCCCAGCGCAAGCTCAAACTGTCTGGTTCGCGTGCTGGTGGAAAAGAGCATCGCGAAACGATGATGGCGGCTGATACGGCCCAGAGCCAGCCAGAGACCCTGCAAGCCAAAGGCACCCACCATGATGAGCGGACTGGTAGCTATCACCAGCAGCCGGAACGGAAAGCGGAACGTATACAGGAAGGGAAACGCCCGGTACACCAAACCAATGGGCGTGTGGCGGTTGGCATGCCAGGCAAGCAGAAAAACCGTGAGAACGAGGCAAACCGCCAGGGCGCGTTGACGGCGGCGGCTCCGGTTGAAGGCCAGAGGAAGAAATACCATCGCTGCCAGTGGCAGGGCACCAATGTAGAACCAACTCGACCCGGCAAGCTGCCCCAGCGCATTGGAATTGAACCATTCGCGGTCAGCAATGACATACTGCAACAGCGCGTGCGGAATCGGCAGGGAGCCACTTTGCTGGGGGTCAACTCCCGACTGCCGCAATGTGTGACGATAGACATCTATTCCCGGCACCCAGACCACGCCCAGCAATCCAACACTGAGCAGCCCCACCGCCACGACTCGTCTCAGTGCCGTCCATCGCTGCGGCGCGGGCGTGAATACCAACAGAGTGAGCGTGAGCACCCCCAGCAGGACAGGAAGGTAAAGATAGTAGTATCCTCCTGCTGAGGAGAGAATCATCGTGATAGTCAGGGCAGCCAGCACCACAGGCAGGCGGCTCCGGCTCTGACACACCCACGACATCGTGGCAAAGGCCGCTGGAAACCACACTACGCCAATCAGCAGTTGATGCCAGCCCAGATGCCAAAAGACGATAAGCCCACCCGATACCATGAAGAGCAACGCGGACCATAGGCGAAGCGATGGCCGCAGACCCAGACGGTAGCCCCAGAACCACTGCCCCAGCCCAGCCACAACAAGCGACAAAAACGCGGCGACCTTGTAGCCGTTCACGCCTCCAAAGAGCCAGATTGGCAACGTCGCCACCGGGTTCCAAAAGGAACTCACGAAATCCCCGGCATAGGGGAAGCCTGTCTGCATGTAGGGGTTCCACAAAGGGATGACCCCATGCCGCTTCAACCCAAGCTCCGTGAGCACTGATAGCGTAGCCGCCTCGTTATGCTCAAACGTCTGCTGCAAGTTGAGCGAGTTGAAATCCAGCAGCGCGGCGTGGCTGTACAGAACCCCCACCAGCAGGATAATCACAAGCTCGAAAACAAGCCCCAACCTGCGCTGCCGCCGCGCGCGCGCGAGATGAAGTGCTGGGGAAGTCGTGTGGGATAGGGCCAGACTATCCTGAGGAAGATTGGAGTCGCTAGGGGAACTCAACGTTGTGGACATAGGCTCAATCTGCTTTTGCAGGCATTACGCGGTTGGTGGGTTTGAAGAGTAGATGGGGTAGCGAGATAGAGCTTGACGACTGCCAAGAGGAGCAGGAATTTACTCAGCGACTCAGCGTAACTCTGATGATATGTGGAGTTTACAGGTGTGACAACTCAGCAGCTCTTCTCGTTTGTACCCATCGAGGCTAGAGGTAGTAAAAACGAGCGGCCACAATTGGAATGAACTCCCCGGAGGGGAGTGGCGAAAATGGTAGCCGTAGGTGAAGCGTAGCGCAACCTGCGGCGGCCCCAACCCTAATGTACGTCCCTTTCAA
>DASVVH010000241.1:0-4632 GCA_036386615.1 Ardenticatenaceae bacterium | reverse complement strand
GATAAAATCCTCTTCGGGCATGAGATTCGCTCCTCGGATGGGTGTGGTAACCGAATCCGTAGCGAATCTCGTGCCGCTTTGTTGCTAGCCCTTTTCTTTGCCACCTACTTACCCTGTTGCTTACTAGCACCAATGGTTATTGAGAGCTATGGCGAGGCGGCCACGAGGGAGCGTTCGTGTACCTCCTGAGCCGCCCGAAGCCCGGACTCGATAGCGCCCTCAATCCACGAGTGTTTCAGTGATGTGTGCTCACCAGCGAAATGAACTGGACCTTCGGGGGTAATCATGTGGGGATACAGGCGGCTTTGTTGGCCCGGCTCGAACAAGGCAAAGGCCCCGCCCGCAAACCTGTCTTCGCCCCATACCTTAGAGAGTCCCCGTTCAAACTCATTGGTGACCTGTGGGTGGAGCCGCGCGAGGTACTTCAATGCCTGGGTGATGCGCTCATCAGGTGGGAGCGCGCCCCAACGGTGGGCTTCCTCACGATAATGGTAGCAACCCAGCAGCACGCCCCGCCCGGTTTCCCGGCCATGATCAGGATAGTAGACCAGGCGGTTGGGGAGGTCGGTGACGGTGACTCCGCCAAATATTCCCTCGTCTTCTTCCCAGAACCGACGGCGGCACTCGATAAAGATTTTCACTGCGTGTTCGTAATGCAGTTGCCGGATGGCGTTCTGTTTGGTGGGGGAGAAAGACTTGAGTACGTCCACGAAGCGCAGGGCGGGGTACGGCACGGTAACTATGGCGAAGTCTGCGCTTACCTGCTCAAGCCCGGTTTGGCTCTTGTAATGCACTGTCACCGAGTCCGGCGTATAGTCCAGAGCTACCATCTCCGCGCCGAACCGGACGCGGCTCTGGAGCGCGGGCAGGAACGCCTTCGGTAAGTGGTCCATACCGCCGATAATCTGCACCATGCTGGCGTCGTGCCAGGCCACCGCTACCTGTAGAATCTCCAGGAATGAGGCTCCCAGCGCCGTCTCCAAACCAGCGACCAATCCGAAGGCGGTAATGGCCTCCGGGGACCACTGCTGGCTGCTAAGGAAATCGTAGAGCGAGTAGTCCCCGTACTGGTTGAGCAATTCATCCCAATACCCTTCATCCGCTTCCATGCGCTCGGTGGTCTGACGTACAACCTCGTCCCACAGGTGCAGGACCGTCTGGTGCCCGTCGGGTCCGGCTAAAGCTAGACCGAGGCAGGCGGGGTCGCGTTCCACGTCCGCCCTGGAATGCCTGCGCCCGTTAAAGTAGAAGAAGGCGTTGGCGCTGGCCCTGGTGAACTCCGAGGTTTGTAAACCAAACTTTTCAATGTACGCCCTCGTCAGTTTGTGCCTCGCGGGCACGCGCATCGCCCCAGCCTCCGCATAGAGGCCGGGGGAGAAGGGTTCGCGCAGTGTCAGGATGCGGCCACCCACGCGCTGCTGGGCTTCCAGAACAGTTACCTCGTGCCCGGCACGTTGCAGTTCATAGGCTGCTGCCAGCCCCGCGATGCCCGCACCCACCACAATAACCTTTCTTGGGTGAGCCGCGCCCGGTTGAAGGCCAAGCCGCACCGTCGAAAGGAAATCCTCGGTTCGAGTCGAGAGCATGCCGCAACCTCCTACTCTCTCATAGAGGAAAGCTGTAGAGGGTGGACCGTCAACAGGCGAAGGACGAAAGACGAAGGACAAAGGACGAAGGACGAAGGACGAAGGACGAAGGACGGAGGCAACGGCAGACGGCACGCGTGCCGCGCGTCTCCGTTTATCCAACCTCTACCTAGTAGGTGTACGAGTACACAAGGTTAGCATACAGATTGACCCAAGCACGAAGGGAGGGGGAAACGTGCTAACGCTCTACGAGAGGCATGTTGCTGGGTGGATCCTTCACTTCGTTCAGGATGACATGGATGTGGCTAGCTGGTACGCGACCTACCATTGCGGGCTATTTTGTGCGCTAACCTCGTGAAGCCGCACACCTGCTCTCTTAGGCTAGAGCAGGCCGGGTGGAACCCCCTCAATAGCCTTCAACGTTGAAGAGAAGCGTCGCCAGTTTGCCATCCTGACTGCGAATCTGGATACGCTCAAGGGTCTGTTTGTCGCTCAGGCTCACGGCGATGCGCTGCACGGGGCTGATGGCTATTTCGATGAACGGCTCCTCGTAGCCGCCCGCGACGACGACCTCCGCGCCCTCGGCGTCCGCGTCGGCGGAGAGGCGGCGCAGGGGCGTTCGCCACAGGACGACGTGTGCCTCGTCGCGGGCGTGCTCCTGCTGCCGCAGCGTCACGAGTCGGCCCGCGTACCGCTCGGAGATGCGCTGGAGATAGAGTTGCCACCTGACAGGGGGGAGCATCTGCATGAAGAATTAGCTCCTGCGGCGGTCTTCGGGCCAGGAACTTCCAGCTTCGGGGCCATCCTGCGCGAGTTGGGTCCAGCGGCGGTCATGATAGAGCAGGGGCGGGTCGCCGCCCGTCACGTCCACTGCCACCACCTCTCCCACGAAGATGGTGTGGTCGCCGCCCTCGTAGGCATGGCGCAGGGTGCAGTCCACCCAGGAGAGGCACCCCGGAAGGATGGGGCTGCCCGTGACTGCTGTTGTGAACTCGATACCGTCGAAGCGATCGAGGATGGCAGGATAGCGGCCCGCGAAGCGGTCGCCCCATTCCATCTGCAAGAGGGAGAGGATGTTGATGGCGAAGATGCCGCTCTGGGCGATGGCGTCGTGCGTGCTCAAGCGGCGGTCTACACAGACCAGCACGAGGGGCGGGTCCAGGCTCACGCTACAGAAGGCGTTGGCGGTGATGCCCGCGTTCTGCCCCTCGTGGCGCGTCGTTAGGACCGTCACGCCCGTCGCGAACTGGGACATCGCCACTTTGAACGCCTGTATATCTATCGCCATATCAACTCCTGGGGACTGTGGGCGCGCAAGGCACACCGTAGCTCCATTGTACCGACGTTCCCCACCGTGACAAGCGATTGGTGGCGTTGTTCAGGGTTGTGAGCAGGGGCGAAAGGTGCCCTAAATCAGTTTATGTGAAGCAAAGCCAACCTTCAAGCGCGCATTCCCTCGCGTCTACCTTATCCTTTTTCCTTCCGTGACCAGCCACTCGCCCGTCTCCCACACGTCAGGTTCACTCTCGCTGCGGTATCGCAGGTCGAGACGGATAGCAAGGCCGGGCCAGGGGTGCGCCACAAAGACCGACCTGAAATAGTCGGCTACGTCGGGTAAGGTCTGACCATACGGCTCCGGCAGCAGTTCCTCAAGTTCCTGCCGCGTCAGGTTGGTCCCCACGTCAATCTGAAGCGTCGGCTCCTGCGAGTGCTCGTCGTAGACCAGCTCGAATTTCGGCTCGCGCCCTGCCGGAAACTGCGTGATGTCCTCCGCGAACTCGGCGTCCGTAGAGGGCAGAATGAAGGGCCACTCCTCGCCCGTCGGGTAGCGGTACAGGTTCGAGATGCCCGCTACCTGCTGTATCAGGTTGTTCCACGTCTCGCGGTCCACGAGCGAGGCGGGAACGTTGACGCCAAAGTGGTCAAGCCGGACGATGTGGCGCTGCAATCTATCGTACAAGGCCTTCATCATCAGCCGCTCGCCACCCTGTTCCACGCTCTCGGCTGGCTGCGCGCTGGCGCGGCCCATCACGGACGAGCCGTGTAACAGGAGATTTCCCACCGCGAGTTCGATAGGCTCCGCCGTCTCGAAGACGACCGTCGGGTAGTTTACGTTCGCCTGCCGGATTGCCACACGCGGCGCGGCGTTGGCTGGTCTCGACGGCTCAATCACCAACTGGTCCGACTCCAGGGTGCTCTTTGGCACTTCGTCCAGCAGCCGCGCCAGATTGCTGAAGAACGCATCGGCCTCTGGCTGCCCTGCCGGGAACTGAAAGGTAATCTGGCTTAATCGCGCTTGAGTCATCCGCGACCTTCCTTTCGTGGGAAATGAGGGCTGTACGCTGCCGTTGTGGGAATTGGTAATATGTGTGCTGCGCCGTAGCAGGTTTCGCGCCCGCTCCTGACAATACCTTTCAGCTTCAGCCGAATATATTGTATGCGGGCAGGCTTGCATTCCACGTCCGCAAGACTACCATTAGGGTATGAAAGAAATTTACCACGCGCTAACCCGCATCCTCGGTGAGGGCACGCCTGCCGCCTTGGCGACCATCGTTCGCGTGCGCGGCTCCGTCCCCCGCGAGGTTGGCACGAAGATGATTATTCATCCCCTCGGCCAGCACGTCGGCACCATCGGCGGAGGCTGCGGCGAGGGCGATGTGATTCGCGCGGGGCTTCTCGCCATTCACACGGGCGAACCGCAGCGCGTCGAGGTGGACCTGACGGAAGACGTGAGCATGGAAAGCCTCGGCGTCTGCGGCGGCGTCATGGAGGTCTTCATCGAGTCCTTCCAGCCTTCGCCCCTTCAGGCAGGCTAGCGGCCAATGCCGCTCAAGCACTTGACAAGAGCCGCGAATCCTAATATCCTATCCTCGCCGTTACCAGTCCCTTGTCCATAGCCCCGAATAGTCCGAACACCGTCACAATTCCATCCCCAGGCCGTTCTACCATCAGCAAATAGCCAGCAAACTGTCCATGTCATCAACTCTGCAACGGTAGGGTTGTTTGTTTCGTTGCCAGGATAATTGTTGCCCTTGCTGCATCACGT
>DASVVH010000240.1:0-8113 GCA_036386615.1 Ardenticatenaceae bacterium | reverse complement strand
ATCGTCATGGTGACGAGGACGAGGAAGTTGTAGTCAATCTCCTCCCGGTGCGCCTCGATGAGCGCCGTCAGCGCCGCGTCGTCGCCCACCGCCTTCGCCATCTGCGTCACCAGTTGAATCTTCGCCGTCTGCTTGCGAATCTCCTCCGCGCTGACGCCCTCGGCCTCCAGAACCTTCTCGTACAGGCCATCCATCGTCATCACGCGCGTCGGGTTGAGCAGATACGCCTTGCGCTGGGCGGTGGGCGTGTTTTCGAGCACGAGGTTGGTCAGGCGTCCAATCTCCTGCTCCTCCTGCGGCAGTGTCAGCCCCAACTCGTGAGGCACGTAGGCGAGCATCAGTTGCCGCGCCGGGTCATGGTAGACCATCGGCGTCGCTGGCGACCCCGCGAAGCCGCAGCGCGGGCACCGCACCACGTTCAACTCGCCCTTCAAAAAGCGTTGGCGCTGTTTCGGGTCCTCGCCTACGTCAACGACGGGTTGAAGCGACACCGTGAGCGTGTTGTCGCACTGCGGGCAGCGCATCGTGCGCTGAAAGGTTGGATAAGCCATTCTACACCTCTACTCTTCTAGCAATCTCTTCGTTATCTACAATCATTCCCATTGGTGGGCATTCGGGTCCAGAACCAGCCTTGCGCCGGTGCAGGCATAGCCCGCGTTCTCGCCCTCGAAAGTCTTCTCCACGCGGAACCCCTCACTCTCGTAGAGCCGGAGCGCGGGCGTGTTGCCCGCGAGGGCGATGGTCCACGCCTGCGGGCCAATCAGCTTCACGCCGAGCCTCAGCAGGCGGCGACCAATCCCGCGCCCGTAGAAGTCCGGGTCCACGTACAGCCAGGAGACGTAGGTGCCGTCCACCCCAACGAAGCCGACCACCTGCTCCCCCACGCACGCCACGAACTTGCGCGAGGTGTGTACGTCCTTTGCCGTTGAGTCTTCGGCCAGGGGGACAAAGGCGCGCGGGTCGCACGAGCCGCGCAACTCGTCGGGCCGGGCGCGGTCATGCACGCGGCAGATAGCCTCCCAGTCCTCGTCTCTATAAGTGCGGACAGTGAACTCCTCATTCTCTGACTGTGAAGCTATTGTGGCCCTTGCAAGTTTCGGAGATCTGTCATTCATTTGCGGATCACCCGCCATAACCAACTAAACAGACTCACTAGAAATCCGACTAACAGCATCTGTTGCCAGGGAATAGATTGTCGCTCTATTATAGCAGGTGGTGGCTGAATAGGGGGTCTATCTCCTTGGATGGGTTCCTCATTGCGTCGAGCTAAAGTTGAAAGTAGCCAGCCTAAGAGAGTCGAGCCTGCCCCAATAACTGCACCGATGACACCACCCTGAACATCTGGTGCCAGTTCGTTCCACCTCGTTAGAACCAATTGCTCACCGTTTATAAGAACACTGCTGACTTCGCCGACACTTGAAAGGAACTGCCTCTGGGTTTGTGTGCCATCTTCCTCAACGATGAATTCGTTAATTATATATAGAGTAATCCAAGCAGTCTGCGTGACAACTAGACGTGATAGCTCATCTGTAATTACAGTGTTAACCCCTACAGCTATCTTGCCGGAAGGACCATCTATTACCACTTCTTTGGTAGTTGGTTCGACTTCCAAGAGGGGAGCCTCTGTGTTCTCTATAGTGTTCATTGGGAACATTGCTAAAGCTGCTTCTATACCCCTTGGTTTAGCAGTGAGCCAAGGAGTTCCCGATGGGTGGTTTACCATTATTAAATACTGTCGTTCACCAGTATTGTTAATTCTCCCAAGCCCTTCTGTCTCTATAGTGTACACTGAAGGGGACAACAGCAAGGTTTCAAACATGATGTGTATTTCTGACTTATCATCTAGTCTGCGTTCGTCTGAGGTTGGAAAGTTGCGCCTTGAGGGGCATTGTTCGAAAACTACTACCTCATTCTCTAACTCTGATAATATATTGAAGTGACGACGAAGTGTTACATTGCACCCTCTTCTTAGATTCCACCCCCAGAAAGTTGGCTCTTCAACTAATATCCTTACACTGATATCAGAGGAACTCCACTCCCCTTCTGGAACTCGTAAAGTCAATGTCTCATTGACTTCTGACTTGTAAATAATCGAATCTATTAGCGCTACTGGAATCTCGCGAAATGGTGGTCTATAATCTAGGAATAATTCTTCCCCGGATGAGTCTTGGTACATACCAGTTATATAAAAGCGGCCACTTGCTTCATCGAATGGAATGGCTACTAGCCAATTAGACAAGTCAAATACAGTAATGGAAGCATCTTCCACGGCGAACTCCATTGCTCCAGATGCAGATAAGGATGTAGAAGAAGACTCTTGCGAAAATCCTGTAACATAGCTCACGAAATATTGAGCCTGTCCGCCTAGGACGCCTGCGCCAGTCGAATTAGCCGCTACATAGTGATTGCCTGCTCCCCTGTGGGTACTCATCTCTGTCTTGAATGAAATAGAGTGCCAATCTCTAGCTTGCAAATTCATTTGTTTTGGATCAATAGACTGATAGTGCCTTATTGTCAATCCCACAACGAGTATAGCTATTGCTGCGAAGAGAAGTAACAGTGACCTTAGTAGAGATGGCATAGTTGGGGCTTTACGTAGAGCTAGGCTTGTGCCTATAGTAGTGCTTCGCTTTATTCTACCACTAAATCCTGCAACGCCCCGATGAGCGCGTCATTTTCGTGTGGCGCGCCAACCGAGATTCGCAGGTACTCGCCAAGTTCGGGGTACGAGGAGACATCGCGTATCAGGATGCCGCGCTCTAGTAAGGAGTCGAATACCTGTTGCGGCGTGAACCCCTCAAAGTGCGTCAGGATGAAATTCGCGTCGCTGGGCACGGGCCGCGCAATGGGCAGCGCCTCTAAGGCCGCGAACAGCCGCTCCCGCTCGGCCTTGATGAGCGCGATTTCCTCATCAAAAGCTGAACGGTGCTCCAGCGCCACCACCACCGCCGCCGCCGAGAAGGCGTTCAGCGCGTAGGGCAGTTTGCCCTTGTGAATCTCCGTCGCTAGCGCCTCATTCGTAATCGCGTAGCCCACGCGCAGCCCGCCCAGCGCCAGCGCCTTGGAGAAGGTTCGCAGCAATACCACGTTCGGGAACTCCTCTACCAATGGCAGCAGGTTCTGCGAGGAGAACTCCTGATACGCCTCGTCAATCAGGACGATGGCCCCGCTCTCCGCGCAGACCCGCCGCACCTCGTCCATCGGGTAGCTCTGCGCTGTCGGGTTGTTCGGCGTGCAGATGACCACCATCTTCGCGCCGTGTGCCCGCGCCGTCTCGATGACCTCGTCCGTTGGGAGGGCGAACCCCTGCGCCGCGACCATGCGCGGCTCGTGGACTGTCGCGCCCATGACGGTGGCGATGAGCTTGTAGACGCTGAAGGTCGGCACCGGAATGACGATGTGGTCCCCCGCGCCGAGCGTCACCGCCATTGCGTTGTAAATCATCTCGTTGGAGCCGTTGCCCACCAGCACCTGCGAGGGCCGCACCCCCGCGTACTGTGCCACTGACTCTGTTACCTCCACCAGATTGAAGTCGGGGTAGCGCGCCCAATCCGCCTCGCGCAGCCGTTCCCACACCTTCTCCTTGAGTTCCGCCGGAAAGCCCAACGGGTTTTCATTCTGGTTCATCCGGTACTGGTACTGGTACGGCTTCAGGGTATACGCTTTCATCGCCCGCACCTGGGGCTTGATGAGGTCGAGCGGGTCGGTCATCGTCTCTCTTCCTGAATCTTTTGGAGATTGTTCTGTATTGCCGCTAAACTTATAATGAGTAGGCGTTCTACCGCCTTGCCGTTCATTTCCCTTCGTGGCTACCATAAGCACCATGTCTATCACCGAAACACGCCTTACCCGCCGCGCCCTGCTCCGCTCTGCTGCAACACTGGCGGCTGCCTCTGCGCTGGCGGGTGGGGGCACCGTTGCCTATGGCTACTGGGCACAGCGCTTCGGCGTCCGGGTAGACCGGGTCAACGTCACCCTGCGAACGCTCCCACCGCAACTCAGCGGCTTGACCGTCGCTCACCTGAGCGACTTCCACCACAGCGCCGCAGTTCCCCTCCCCTACATCGAGGAGGTGGTTGGCATCACTAACGACTTGCAGCCGGACCTCCTCGTGCTCACGGGCGATTACATCATGCACGATTCGCCCGAATACGCCCTGCCCTGCGCGACGGTGCTGGGCAAGCTCCACGCCCCCCTCGGACGCTTCGCCGTTCTGGGCAACCACGACATCTGGGCGAAACCGCGCCCCATCGTGGAGGCTCTGTCGAGCAACGGAATAACCGTCTTGAGGAACGATGGACTCCAACTTCAGCCCGGCCTCTGGCTCCTCGGCGTTGACGACGTGTGGGAGCACCGCGACGACCTCTCCGGCACGTTCGAGCGCCTAAACCCGCCCGCCGAGGCGGCCAAGATTCTGCTCGCCCACGAGCCGGACTTTGCGGACATCGCCCGCGACTTCCCGATAGACTTGCAACTGTCGGGCCACAGTCACGGCGGGCAGGTGCGGCTTCCCCTGCTTGGCGCTCCCAGGCTCCCCTGGCTGGGCGAGCGCTACCCCATCGGCCTCGCGGCGCTGGACCGCCTTCAGGTGTACACGACGCGGGGTATCGGCGTCCTCGATTCAATGCCCTTCCGCTTCAACTGCCCGCCTGAGATTACCTTCCTCACCCTTCATGCCGAAGGGCAAAGCTAGCCGCTCGTCTCGCACAACTGGCCCTGCCGCAAAGGTAAATGATACCACAGCTTTACGGCTTTTGTCTGCTCTTCATTTAGAAGGCGGAGCCGTGTCGAAGCTTGAGGAGTGGTTGAAAACCCACCTTATGTGAAGTAAAGCCTACCAAAGCCTACCTGAGAGTGCTCACTGAGGTAGGCTCTTATTGACATAACATAATAAGCTTAGATGAAAGTTGCAACTGCACGCCCTTGACACAGCTACAAGGTCTCGTAGAACACGCTAGCAGGATTGTCTCAAAGCCAAGCATGTTATATTCAAGTATATAGCTGCTTCAGATTTAGCTACCAACAATCCTGGCCTTTTCGTAGACCAGTCGTGGTCTCATACTGGCCGTTACTGGCCTTTACTGGCCGCGACACCTGTAACCCACTCCGGCGGCGCTCTCTTCGCCCCGACTGGCTTGCTTGCTCTAAAGACCCTCCCCCCTATAATACGGCGTTTGGCACCAACTATCCTCCCAAGGACAGCTTCGTGAAACTCTCCATCGTCATTCCGGTTTACAACGAAGAAGCAACCGTCAGCCAGATTCTTGAGGCTGTGCGGGACGTGGACTTGAACGGTATCGAAAAGGAAATCATCGTCGTGGACGATGGTTCCACTGACCGCTCCCGCGAGATTGTTCAAGCCGAGGCGGAGAAGGGCGACCTTCAGGTTCACCTTCACCCGGAGAACCGGGGCAAAGGGGCGGCGCTCCGCACAGGCTTTCAGGCGGCGACGGGCGACATCATCCTCATCCAGGATGCCGACCTCGAATACGACCCCCGCGAGTACCCATCCCTCCTCCAGCCGATTATCGAGGACCGGGCGGACGTGGTGTACGGCAGCCGCTTTCTCGGCGGGCCGCGCAAGACGATGCTCTTCTGGCACATGGTCGGTAACAAGGTGCTAACGCTCGTCACCAACGTGCTCTACGACACCATCCTGAGCGACATGGAGACCTGCTACAAGGTCTTCCGCGCCGATGTGGTCAAGCCCATGACCATCCACGCGCGCCGCTTCGAGGTGGAGCCGGAAATCACCGCCAAGATTCTCAAGCGCGGCATCCGCATCTACGAGGTGCCCATCTCCTACAACGGGCGCGAGTACCACGAGGGCAAGAAGATTACCTGGAAAGATGGTGTCTCCGCCCTGTGGACGCTGGTGAAGTACCGCTTCGTTGACTAGGCTACCAAGAACCGACAATAGAGGGCATTCCGCAACCTGCTGTTAGCGGTCATCCCGCCCAGAGGGCACCGGCGGTCGTCGGTCGTCGTATAAGGAGGTTGCTGTGCAGGGAACCGCCATCATCGGCGCTCAGTGGGGCGACGAGGGCAAAGGCAAAATCACGCACCTGCTGGCCGAGCAGAACGAGGTGGTTGTTCGCTACGGCGGCGGGCCGAACGCGGGCCACACCATCATTCACGGCGGCCACGTCTTCAAGCTGCACCAGATTCCGAGCGGTGTCCTCTTTCCCGGCGTGCGCTGCTACATGGGCAACGGCATGGTCATTGACCTCGACGAGATGAGCCGCGAGATGACCATGCTGGAAGAGGCGGGCGTGACGCTCGACAACCTCTTCCTTTCCGGCAACGCTCACCTGATTCTGCCCTACCACCGCGCTCTGGACCGGGGCCAGGAAGCCTCGCGGGGCGACCTCGCTATCGGCACCACCGGGCGCGGTATCGGCCCCGCCTATACGGACAAGGTTGCGCGGCGCGGCGTGCGGGCGCAAGACCTCCACCTTCCCGACGGCGCGCTGGCCGAGAAGATTCAGCCTGCGTTGGACGCGGCGAACACCCTCCTCGAACATCGCCTGGACGTGGAGCCTGTGGCGCTCTCCACCGTCATGGAGTCCCTCCGCCAATGGCGGGAGCGCATCGGCCCCCACATCGCCGACGCCTTCACGCCCATCCACGAGGCGTTGGAGGCCGGGCAGCGCGTGCTCTTCGAGGGCGCGCAGGGGACGCTGCTGGACATCGATCACGGCACCTATCCCTACGTCACCTCCTCCAACCCGACGACTGGCGGCGTGCTGACCGGCTCCGGCGTGGGGCCAAGCGCCATCTATCGCGTCATCGGCGTCGCCAAGGCGTTCCAGACGCGCGTCGGCTCCGGGCCGATGCCCACAGAGTTGGACGGCTCCGGTGCAACCCGCCTGCGCGGCACGGGTGACAAGCAGTGGGACGAGTTCGGCACCACGACGGGCCGCCCCCGCCGCGTTGGCTGGCTCGACCTCGTGGCGCTCGAATTCTCCCGCCGCGTGAACGGCCTCACTGAGTTGGCCCTGACCAAGCTGGACATTCTGAGCGGGCTGTCCAGCGTCCCGGTCTGTGTCGCCTACGAATGGGAGGGTGGTGTCCATGAGAGTTACCCCGCGCAGGTGGGCAATCTCGCCGCCGTTCGGCCCATCTACAAGGAGTTACCCGGCTGGGAGGCGGACGTGATGGGCGTGAGCAGTTGGGACGGCCTACCGGACGAGGCCAGAGCCTATATCCACTTCATCGAGGAGTACGTGGGCGTTCCCGTCACCATCGTCTCCACTGGCCCGGCCCCTGAGCACACGCTGTTCCGATGAGCAGCAGGCCATTGGCGTCCTTTCAGCGCGGGAGGGCGAACCGACGGTGGACGGTGGACGGTAGACGGTGGATGGCGAGGAGGACGTTGGCCCTCGCGGTACTCGTCGCTATTGTGGCGATTGCCGCCGTGTGGCTGCCCCGTCTGCTGGCGCATCCGTTTCACGAGGACGAGGCGATTTACGCGGCTTGGTCCCTGCAAATTCTGCGTGGCGATTTCTGGCTTTCCGCCACGCCCGTAGACAAGTCGCCGCTCACTTTCTATCCCGTCGCGGCCAGCATCGCACTTTTCGGCCAGCACGAGTGGGCGGCGCGGCTGCCGAACCTGATTTGGACGGGGCTGCTCTTCATCGCCCTGTGGCGCATCGCGGAGCGTCAGGGACGGCCCGGCTGGTTTCCGGTGCTGCTCGCCCTCGCTAGCCCGCTCGTCTGGGCGCTGGCAACCTCTGCTTTCACTGACCCCGCCATGCTCGCCCTCGCGCTCTTTGCGTTGGAGCGCGGTCAGGCGGGGCGCTCCAGCCAGGCGGGTTTCGCCTTTGCCCTCGCATTCCTCGCCAAGCCGACGGCCCTCTTCCTCGCGCCCTTGCTCCTGCTGAACCTGCGCCGCGAGTCGTCGCGTTCGGGCTTCGTTCTCGCCTCTGCCGCGCCGCTGCTAGTGGCGTGGGCGTGGGATGCCAGCCGAGCCGTGCCCTCGTGGTGGGCGTTGGGCCGCAATGCCTACGGGACGTTGGGGCAGGCGGGAGCGCAGGTCGGGGAGTGGGCCTCGCTCGTGCTCGTGGCATCAGGCGCGATAGCATTGATAGGCGTTGTGGTTGCTGTATCGTCC
>DASVVH010000239.1:0-4313 GCA_036386615.1 Ardenticatenaceae bacterium | reverse complement strand
AAGGCGACAATACGTTCAGCGGCGGCGAAGCCCAGGCGCTGTGGAAGCCCTCCGGCTCGGCTCAACTCTCCGTGTGAGCGCAGAGGAGCGGAATCGTTTCGGAAAGAGTGGCCTGACACGCGAGGCTTGTCAAGCACTCAGGTGCGTCCGCATTGGCCCTCAAGTGCTGGCGGAAAGAGAAGCGTTTAGAGTATGCTGGGGGCCTGCAAGGCAAGTCATTTTAAGAGAGAGAGAGGACAGGATGACAACTCAGGGACAGGTAATTGGATTGACCGAGATGCCACTGCCTATTATCGAACGCTTCTTACGCGAGCGTGAAGGGGTGTGGCAGCAGATTAGCCTGGAAGTGCAGTTGAACTCGCTTATCGCGCAGATGCTGGTGAACTCGACGGTTGCGCTGGCCTTCTACGGAGCCGTGATGGGCTTTTCGCAAAGTATCCCTCAGGCGATTGCATCGGCGATCAAACTGCCCATCCTCTTCTTGCTGACTCTGGCTATCTGCCTACCCACGCTCTACCTCTTCAACCTCCTCTTTGGAGGACGGCTCTCGGCCAGGCAGGTGTTGGCCCTGGCACTCTCGGCCATCACAGTCACATCAGCCCTGACGCTGGCGTTCGCGCCGATTAGCCTCTTCTTCCTCGTCACCGCTCCCAGCTACCTCTTTTTTATCCTCCTCAACGTCACCATCCTGACCCTTACCGCTGCCGTAGGATTGGGCTTTCTGGTTGAGGGCACGCAGAGCGTCAATACGTTGGTGAACGAGGGGCTGAACGGTCCCGCAGTAGAGAACGCGCCACCCAGGCGTCCGATGAATCCTTCTCTACTGCACATCTGGCTGCTCCTGTATAGCTTCGTGGGCACACAACTTGGGTGGACGCTACGCCCCTTCTTCGGCATACGCGGCGACGATTTCACACTCTTTCGGGACATCGAGGGCAACTTCTACTCGGCCATCATTCAAAGCTTCTTTAGCCTGTTCTTCTAAACAGCCTCTGTGGAGCGAATATGGCAAGCGACGTAGAGAGACTTCTGGGCCTCGGCGTGGTGGCCGTGCTGGCCCTAGGGGCCGTCTCCTTCCTGTTGTGGATAACTGGAGAACCCCGCCGTCGGCACGGGGCACTTGTGCTGGGCTATCCCCCCGACCTTTTCCCCGCCCGTCACCTTACCCAGTCAGGGATGCTACTGGCGCTGGCGGCGGTTCAGGCGCGGCTCGTATCCATCTATAGGCAGATTCCTGCTGAAAGCGAAACCGGGCTGTGGCTGGAAGCGTTCCTGAAGGAGTTACGGGAGATTATGAACACCGCCTACCGGGTGGTAGTCGTGACCGAGATATACGGTCGCCCTACGGCCCTGGAAAGCCTCGTGGCGGAAGTGGAGCAGTTGGAGCGTCAGGTCGTGGAGCACATCACCCAGCGCCTGCTGGCACGCGACGGCGATGCCCAGGAGGAGTTGCTGGACGCCCGGTTGGAAATGTTGCGGGTGTACATGCAGGAGTTGGCGCGCCTATCCGCGAGTGAGGGAATCGACCCGCGCCCGAAAGGCCATCAGGAATGAGCATTGCGCCGTAGCGACCTACCTACGTCACCCCATGTTGCTGGCAAATTCAGCCACGCGACGAAGACCATTTCAGCAACACCAAGTCGAGATGCATGTAATACCCTCATGAACCCCACGAGTTGCGCCATTGCTGTCCACTCCAATATCCACTACTTATTCAGCAATCAGTTAAAGCATGGACATATGGAGGCGCGTGGCACACGGGCCGTATGCCGTTCCGTTCGTCCTTCGTCCTTCGTCTTTCGTCCTTCGTCTCTTGATGGTCCAACCTCTAAAGCATTCCTCAATCAGCGTGGTCCTCGCAACCTCCTACGCCAATTTGCCGTATACAACCCACTCGAAATTCGGTAGAATCGTGTCAGCGCGGCAAGCAGGAGTCCCTGACGCGCCCAGCGCTCACGATTTGCAATGACAGGAGGGGGCTTGGCAACGAAACAACAATGATTATAATGGTTATTGAGCAGAGGGGACGAAGAAGTTACACTGGCAGATGGAAACAGACTGCTCTTGTCTCGCCGTACTCCGAAGCACGATGGGGAGCAGTGGTTGCTGCCCCTCCCGACGATAAAGTCGGGTACGTCAGCCCAGGGAGCCTGTAAAGGGCTTCCTCGTTACGTTGTGCTGGGGGGAGTCTGAACCCGCGTCGCGGCCCTCTTTCAAGACTTTCCCTTTCAAGCCGTTTTTAGTGTTACGGGAGGAGACCCACACAAATGAATCGTCGCTACGTATCTTTTGTCCTCGCAATGCTGCTGCTCATCCTGACCGCGTGTAATCAGGGCGGCGGGGCGCAGGTCGTCGTCGTAACGGCCACCACCGATCCGGCGGCAGCACAGCCAACCTCCGAGCCGAAGCCGACCGAAGAGCCGGAAGAGGAACCTACCGAGGAGCCTGAAGAGGAACCCACCGAGGAACCTGAGGAAGAACCCACCGAGGAGCCTGAAGAGGAACCCACCGAGGAGCCTGAAGCGTCCGGCAGCACCATCGAGCAGACCGAGGCCGCGACCGTCGAGATTCTCGTCGAGGGCCAGTCCGAGCTTCAGGAAGCCGCTTGGGGTGGCTCCGGCGTCGTCTACGACCCCAGTGGCCTCATCATTACCAACTATCACGTCGTGGGTGGTGCCGCCATCCTTGAGGTCCGCTTTGAGGGCGAGGACCGCGTCTACCCCTCCCGCGTCCTCGGCGTTTCCCCCTGTGACGACCTCGCGGTCGTGCAGATTGAAGGTGGCAGCGGGAACTTCCCCACCGCCGCGCTCGGTGGCACAATCGAGCGGCGCGAGGATGTCTACGTCATCGGCTTCCCCATTACCGGCGCGGATGAATCCACTCAGCGCACCACGCGCGGCGTTGTCTCCCGCACGAACGTGACCGTCTCCACCGACTGGGCCGATTTCGAGAACGCCATCGAGACCGATGCCTCGATCAACCCCGGCAACAGTGGCGGCCCGATGGTGAACGAAAACGGCGAGGTCGTTGGTATCAACTCGCTATCCTTCGCCGCCAGCGAGGGCGCGGACACCAACTACGCCATCTCGATGGAGTACGCCCGCCGCCTCGTGGACCGCATGGCACAGGGCGAGAACATTGACTGGATTGGCGTGAACGCCATCGCCCTCTCAGCCGATGCCGCCGCTTACTACGGAATCGCCTACGAGCCGGGCCTCTACGTCGTCGCAGTAGACTCCGGCAGCCCCGCCGACGAGATTGGCATCCAGGAAGGCGACTACATCGTCTCTATCGAGAGCCAGTCCCTCGGCGCGGACAACACCATGAACGACTACTGCCGCGTGCTCCGCTCGCACGACAACGACGATGTGCTAGACGTGACGGTACTGCGTGGCGAGGGTCGCCTCTCCGGGCAAATCAATGGTGATGAGTTGACAGGTGGCGAGACCATCGTCGTTGCCGAGCCGACTCCTGAGTCTGGTACTACCGGCGACCCGACGCCTGAGCCGGAGCCGAGCGGCCTGAACTACGTGGAGGTCCAGGACGACACCGGCTCCATCACCCTCTCACTGCCCGATATCTGGTCGGTGGCGACGGGCGACCTCGTTCTCATGGGTGCCCCCGATATCGAAGCGTGGCAGGGCAGCTTCGGCGGCACCAGCCAGGGCGCGGCGACCGTCTCCGGCCTATTCATCCAGGCCCTCACGGATGTCGAGCAGCCGGTCTCCATTGAATCGGTCACCAACTTCCTGGACACCTCGACGGGTGTGCCGGAAAACTGCACCTTCGATGCGGCGGCCCGCAGTGACTACGACGATGGTGTCTACCAGGGCCAGTATGACGCGCTGGAGTGTGACACGGGCACCTACTACACCCTCGTCGCCTTCGACCCCGACAACCCCACCTTCCTCATCTGGATAGAAGCCTACGTCATCACCGACGAGGATGCCGAAATCTTCCAGACCGCGCTGAACACCTTCTTCGTCACGCCGCAGTAAGCGCAAGCCTTCGGCTACACGCCCCCAGTGGGAAAGTGAATAAAAAAGCGCCTCGCCGATAACGGCGAGGCGCTTTCTTTTCGGAGCCATCCAACGGCGGCACTCACGGCCAGAACATGCGGCCCCCACTTGTCATGCTGACGGCAAGGCCACCACACTGGCAGCCTCCTCAACGCTCCTGAACCCCCGCAGGGGGTGGCGAAACTCGTAGATATCGTGTTGGTTGTCAAGCGGCAGTCTGCCCGTGCAAAGGGTCAAACGGTCGCCCGGACTTGAGCACACCGAAGACTAGATGCAGCAACTTCCGCATGGCCG
>DASVVH010000238.1:0-3335 GCA_036386615.1 Ardenticatenaceae bacterium | reverse complement strand
GGCGGCCTGCGCCTCGACGCCGCCCTCGTTGAAGTCGCCGAGGGGATGCGCCTGCCGCCCGAAGTGCGCGACCATCCCATCGTGCAGCGCCTGACGACCGCCTCCAACAACGCCATCTGCTTCTTCAACGACATCGTCTCGCTCGACAAAGAGATGGAAGGTGGCGAAATCCACAATCTCGTCCTGCTGCTGCAACAGGCCGGAAGCATCTCTCTCTCCGAAGCCCTCGACCGCGCCGTCGCCATGCACAACGACGAGATGCACAGCTTCATCGAGTTGACCGCCCAGCTTCCCCACTACGACGGGCTTGTCGGGGCCAACCTGCACCGCTACGTCACCACGATGGGTGCGCGGGCGCGCGGGCACCTGGAATGGGCGCTCGCCTCCGGGCGGTATCAACTCCCCACTTTCGAGAGAGCCATGCAACTTCTAGGAGCCTGAACCACCTATGCCGTTTGAAGTTGATCGTTCCCCGACCCACCTTCACCAGTTTTTGCGCTGGGTCTTTGGGACGACCTTCGGCTTCGCCATTCTCGTCGGTCTGGGCTTTCTTTTCTTCCAGGACCGGGGAATGGGCCGCACCGCCGCTATTCTTTTCGCCTACGGCGGCGTGCTGTGGGCGGCGCGGCGGCAGTTGCGCGTGGGGCGGGTGCAGCGCTCCGTCGTCTTTATCTGCCTGGGGCTGCTGGTCGCCACGCTGGCCGTCGCCGTCGTCCAGCCCATCTGGGTTCCCGCCCTGCTCCTGACGCCTCTCATCGCCGTCACCGTCGCGGTCCCCTACACGGACGCGCGCACCATCCAGCGCCTCGTCATCGCCAGTTGGATAGTCGTCGTCCTCGTGACCATGCTGGGCGAGGTCTCCCTCGTGGCGAGCACCCTCCCGCCCTGGCTGATTACCCTCTTCCGCGTCAGTGGCGTGGCAACGGTTTTCGCGGTCATTCTGATGCTCCAGTGGCAGTTCAGCAGCCGCCTGAACGAGACCCTGGCCCAGACAAGGGCGGCGGAGGAGCGTTACGCCCGCGCGATGCAGGGCGCGAACGATGGGCTGTGGGATTGGGACCTCGCCGCGAGTCAAATCTACTTCTCGCCGCGCTGGGCGACGATGGTCGGGCTGAAGGCCGACGCCATAGAGCCGTTTCCTGAAGTGTGGTTCAGCCGCCTGCACCCCGACGACTACGAGCAGGTCAAGGGACAAATCACCGACCATCTGGAGGGGCACACTCCCCACTTCGAGTGCGAGTATCGCCTGCGCCATGAGAGCGGCGACTATCGCTGGATGCTCTGCCGGGGGCTGGCTGTCCGCGACCACGCGGGCGTGGCGACCCGCATGGCAGGCTCACAGACGGACATCACCAGCCGCAAGCAGATTGAGGAGCAACTGCTGCACGCCGCCTTTCACGACGCCCTCACTCACCTTCCCAACCGCGTCTACTTCGCGGATCGCCTCACGGGGGCAATCGCCCGCAGCAACCGTTTTCCCACCCGCTATTTCGCTGTCGGCATCCTCGATCTGGACCGCTTCAAGGTGCTCAATGACAGCCGGGGCCATCAGGTGGGGGACCAACTTCTCGTCGCTGCCGCGCAGCGCCTGAGTGACGCGGTGCGCCCCTACGATACGGTCTCGCGGCTCGGCGGGGACGAATTCACCCTCCTCCTGACCGACCTTCGCTTTCCCGAAGAGGCGCTGCCAATAGCCGAGCGCGTGCTGGACAAGCTGTCGGCCCCCTTCCATCTCGAAGGCGGCGAGGTCTTCATCACCGCCAGCCTCGGCCTCGTGCTGTGTAGTTCCGAGTATCAGGAGCCGTCCGCCTACCTGCGCGACGCCGACATCGCCCTCTACCGTGCCAAGGCACTCGGCAAGGCACGCTACGCCCTCTTCGACCAGACGATGCACCAGAATGTGCTGGCAATGGCTCAGATAGAGGCCGACCTGCGCCACGCCATCGAGCGAGACGAGTTGAGCGTTGCCTTCCAACCGATTGTCGCCCTGACGAGCGGGCGCGTCACTGGCTTCGAGGCGCTGATGCGCTGGTGCCACGCCCAGCACGGCCTGATTCCCCCTTCGCAGTTCATCCCTCTGGCTGAGGAGACGAGCCTCATCCACCCCTTGAGCTGGTGGATTCTGGGCCGGGCGTGCCGCCAACTGAAGTGCTGGCAGGACCAGGTGGAATCGCCCCTGACCATCAACGTCAACTGGTCGCGCCGCCTCTTCAGCCAGCCCGACCTGCTGGAGCAGATTGGCACCGTCCTGCGAGAGACTGACATCGAGCCGTCGCACCTGCGGCTCGAAATCACCGAGAGCGTCATGGCCGCCGAAGGATCGGCGAGCTCCGAGGTGATGGCCCAGCTACGGATGCTCGACATCGAATTGCAGATTGACGACTTCGGCATGGGCTACTCCTCCCTGAGCACCCTGCACACCTGGCCCATCAACGCCCTGAAGATTGACCGCTCCTTCATCAGCCGCCTTGAAGGCGACGAGGACGCCCCCGAAGTCGTTCAGGCCATTATCACCCTCGCCCACAACCTCGGCATGGACGTGATTGCCGAGGGCATCGAGACCGCGCACCAGCTTGCCCAACTCCGCGCCCTCGGCTGCGACTACGGGCAAGGCTACTACTTCTCCCGTCCCCTCGACAGTGAGCGCGCCACCGCCCTCCTCCACGCAGACCGTCAGTGGTGAGGTAAGCGGTGCGTTGATGTCATCATAGGCTGGCACCCAGCGCACATCTGTGCTATAGTGTGGTTAGAGGCATTAACGGGGGTGGACACATGGACTATAAGGTCTTCTATTCTTGGCAGTCAGATTTGCCTAACGCCACTAATCAGGAGTTTATTGGGCAAGCCCTTGAAAATGCTGCCAAGGCAATCCGCTCCGACGACTCCATTGAGGTGGAGCCTGTGATTGACCGCGATACGATTGGCATCCCTGGAGCACCTGATATTGCTAGCACGATTTTTGGGAAGATTGACCAAGCCCAGGTTTTTGTGTGTGATGTCTCCATCATTAATCAAGGCACACAGGCCCGGTCAACCCCAAACCCCAATGTCTTGATTGAACTAGGCTACGCATTAAGTGTCTTACGCCAAGGCCGTCTCATAATGGTAATGAACACGGCTTTCGGTGGGCCAGAACTGCTACCTTTTGACCTACGTATGAGGCGAGTGATTACCTACAGTATGCCAGTTGAGAATAATGACCAAGCAACAGAACGGAGGAGGCTTGAGGGAACGTTCGAGCAGGCGTTACGTACAATCATAATGCAACGAAATCAATCTTTGCCAGGGGAGGTTGTTCAGCCGCAAACGATTGGAGAGCAAGCAAGAGCAGCCAT
>DASVVH010000237.1:0-9505 GCA_036386615.1 Ardenticatenaceae bacterium | reverse complement strand
CATAATCCGGCCTCAACACCTCTCCCCACCCTGCCTGCTCCCCCTCTTCGACACACCCCTCATTCTTCCCTGGCACCTTGTCATAAAGGCCGTTCCGGCTATAATATGGGTACATGAATTGCTGGCCTTCGGCGCACGAGGGCCTTTTTTATGCTCCCTTCTGGAGCGTGCAGGGGTGGACCAGATGATTGACAAAGTCGCGCGCGTCGCCGAGCGATACGAAGAACTGAACCGCCTGATGGCCGACCCGGAGGTCGCCACGAACCACGACCGCCTCCGCGCCTACGCTCAGGAACAATCCGACATCGCGGATTTGCACCAGACCTACCAGCGCTACCAGCGCGTCGCGCAGGAGCTTCAGGATACCCGCCGGATGCTCGACGAGGGGCTTGACTCCGACTTCGCCGAACTAGCCCAACTGGAACTGGCGAGCCTCGAAGAGGAAGAGGAGGCGCTAACTGCCGAACTGAGGCGTCTGCTGCTGCCCAAAGACCCCAACGACGACAAGAACATCATCGTCGAGATTCGCGCGGGCGCGGGCGGCGACGAGGCGGGCCTCTTCGCGGCGGACCTCTTCCGCATGTACATCCGCTACGCGGACAACCAGGGCTGGAAGTACGCTCTCCTCACCGAGAACGAGTCGGGCATCGGCGGCTACAAGGAAGTCGTCTTTGAGGTGCGCGGGCGCGGCGCGTGGAGCCGCCTCAAGTACGAGAGTGGCGTCCATCGCGTGCAGCGCGTCCCCGCTACCGAGTCGCAGGGGCGCATCCACACCTCCACCGCCACCGTCATCGTCCTGCCGGAACGCGACGAGATTGAGATTGACGTGGACCCGAACGACCTCCGCATTGACGTCTTCCGGTCGAGCGGGCACGGCGGCCAATCCGTCAACACCACCGACTCGGCGGTCCGCATCACGCACATGCCGTCGGGCCTCGTCGTCTCCTGCCAGGACGAAAAGTCGCAGCTACAGAACAAACTCAAGGCGATGCGCGTGCTGCGGGCGCGCCTCTTCGACATCGAGGAGCAACGCCGCGCCGCAGAGCAGGGGCTGGCCCGCAAATCGCAGATTGGCACGGGCGACCGCTCCGAGAAGATTCGCACCTACAACTACCCGCAGAGCCGCATCACCGACCACCGCATCGGCCTCACCTCCTACCAGCTTGACTCCGTGCTCAACGGCGACCTTGACGAGTTCATTGACGCCCTCGCCACCACCGAGCAGGCCGAAAAACTCGCGGAAATGGAAGTGTAAGGAGATGTGAGATATGGGATGTGAGATGTACAATGGGAAGACGTTGAATAAGCCTTGCACATCTCACATCTCACTGGAAACAAAGCTCCCTCGCTATTCGTCTACTGCTGCCGTTATCTCAAATCCCATATCTCACATCTCCTATCCCGAACCATGTCCCATCCTGACATCTTCTCCCGCCGTCTCCCAATGGGGCAGATTCTCCAGTGGGGAATCGAGGCGTTGCAGGAGGCAGACGTTCCCACCGCCAAGCTGGACGCGGAGGTGCTGCTGGGCGCGGTGCTGGGGTACTCGCGGGCGCAGGTGCTGGCGCGCGGCCACAAGACCATTGACCGCCACCAACGCGGTCACTATGCCGCACTCATCCAGCGCCGCAAGCGCGGCGAGCCAGTGGCCTACATTCTCGGCAAGCAGGAGTTCTACGGGCGCGAGTTCATGGTGGACCGCCGCGTGCTCATCCCTCGCCCCGAAACCGAGGAGTTGGTAGACCGCGCCCTGAATACCCTCGCAGGCCGAGCCGAACCCCGCGCCGCCGACATTGGTACGGGGAGCGGCGCGATTGCCGTCACGTTGGCAGCAGAGATGCCCTCGCTCCGGGTCGTCGCGGTGGAGATAAGCGCGGGCGCGCTCGCCGTCGCGGAGGAGAACGCCCGCCGCAACGGTGTCGCGGAGCGAGTCACCTTTCTGGAAGGCTCCCTTCTGGAGCCACTGGCCGGGCTGCCGCCCTTCGACCTCATCGCCGCCAACCTGCCCTACATCGGCACGGGCGAGATGGAGCTACTCGACGCCAGCGTCCGCGACTACGAGCCGCACGGGGCGCTCTTTGCCGGGCCGGAGGGACTTGACCTCTTCACACCCCTCTTTGAGCAACTGCGGGCACGGCAGGTGCTCAAGCCGGAGGGCGTCGTGCTGCTCGAAATCGGCTACGCGCAGGGCGCGGCCCTCGCCCGCCTCGCCCGCTCCTTCTTCCCGGAGGCCCGCACTATTACCGTCCACAAAGACCTTGCCCAACTCGACCGCATCGTAGAGATTCGCCCATGACCTCATCCCCCTATGGACGCGCCGCCTTCCGCCGCGTTTCCGAGAAACAAGCGCTTGACCAGGCACTGGCCCTGCTCCGGCAGGGCGAAGTGATTGCCCTACCCACCGACACCCTCTACGGCGTCGCCTGTGACAGCCTGAACGAAGAGGCCATTGCCCGGCTCTACGAGGTGAAGGGCCGCCCGCCGCAGAAGGCCATTCCCCTGCTCCTTTCCGGCGAGCGGCAGATGCTAGAAGTGACGCGCGAGGTGCCGAATTCGGTATGGGAGATGGCGGAGCAGTTTTGGCCCGGCGCGCTAACCATCGTGCTGGAGGCCGCGCCGCACCTGCCATCCATCCTCACGGCAGGTGGGAACACCGTCGCCGTGCGCCTGCCTGACAGCCGCGTGGTCCGCGTCCTGGCGGCTGGGCTGGGTCGCCCTCTCGCCGTCACCAGCGCCAACCTGAGCGGTCACGCCAACTGCCGCAACGCCGAGGAGGTTTTTGAGCAGCTAGGCGCGTCCCTCCCGTTGATTCTAGACGGCGGCACCACGCCCGGCGAGCAAGCCTCCACCGTGCTGGACCTGACCACCTCACCGCCGCGCCTCCTCCGCGAGGGTCCGGTCACGCGGGAGATGCTGGCTCCCTGGTTAATCAACAACCCAAACAGCTAGGACTACTCAAGAGAGGAGACCAACGTGTCCATCAAGGTTCATACGCGACGGCTGGATGAGCAGCACGTCATCGTCACCGAATCAGAGCTAAAATCCCTCATAGCCGTTGCTCGTCAGGTCAGCCCAGTGGAACTTGAAGAGGCAACGGATGAGTTGCCCATCGAGGGGTTGATGCAGTTGGCCGAGTCGAGTGGTGCTCTCGATTTTCTATGGGATGAGCGTGAAGATGTTTACAGCGTTGAGGACTTGAAGGTGCGCTATAGATGAAGCGTGGCTACTATCCTTGAACATCGCCATTGACGCCAGCCGCGCCACGCGTGCCCGGCGCACCGGAACCGAGAACTACGCCCGCCAGACCATTGAGCGGCTCGTGGTGGCGGAGCGCGGGCTGGGCGTGCGCTGGACGCTCTTCTTTCAGGACGACCCAGGCGAGTGGCTGGCCGACCTTCCCCACGTCGAGCGCGTCGTCCTGCCTGCGCCGCGCCTCTGGACCTACACCGCCCTCGCCCCCGCGCTGCTGCGCCTGCGCCCTGATGCCTTCTGGGAGCCTGCCCACGTTCTGCCGCCCACCGTACCGCTCGCGGGCATCCCCTCGCTCGTAACGGTACACGACCTCGGCTACGAGCACTTCCCGGAGGCGCACACCGCCGCGCAGCGCCGCTATCTGCAACTCTCCACCCGCTACCACGCCCGCGCCGCCACCCGCATCGCCGCTGACAGCGCCGCCACCCGCCGTGACCTCGTAAACCTCTACGGCGCGAACCCCGCGAAGATAGAGGTCGTCCCCCTTGGCGTGGACCACACCACCTTCCGCCCGGTCACCGACCCGAACCGCCTCGCCGCCGTGCGGCAGCGCTACGGCACGGGCGAGCGCTTCCTGCTCTACGTTGGCACGCTGCAACCGCGCAAGAACCTCCCGCGCCTCGTCCGCGCCTTCGCCTCCATCGCCCGCGACTTCCCGGACGTAACACTCGTGCTGGCAGGCGGGCAGGGCTGGCTGAACGACGACCTGCAAAGGGAGATTGAAACGCTGGGACTGAGCGGGCGCGTCCGGCGGCCCGGCTACGTGGAAGAAGCCGACCTTCCCGCGCTCGTCTCCGCCGCCGATGCCCTGGTCTTTCCCTCGCTCTTTGAAGGGTTCGGCCTCCCCGTGCTGGAAGCGATGGCTTGCGGCACGCCCGTCCTGACCAGCAACACCTCTTCTCTCCCCGAAGTTGCCGGAGAGGCTGCCATCCTCGTAGACCCCACCAGCGAACATCAGGTCGCCGACGGGATGCGCCTCCTTCTCACCCAACCCACCCTGCGCGCCGCCCTCCATGAACGCGGCCTCGCCCAGGCCCAACATTTCACCTGGGAGCGTACCGCCGACCACATCTGGAACCTCCTACAAGTCCTCGCCCACCCCACTCCTCATACACCATCCACCGCCCACCGCCCACCGTCCATTCCGCATTCCGCATTCCGCATTCCGCATTCGACCATTCCCCTGCTCGGCCTTCCCATCCACAACCTGACGTGGGAGGCGACGCTGGAGCGAATCACGGAAATGGTCGAGAGCGGGCAGCCTCACCAGTTGGTGACGGTCAACCCTGAATTCCTGATGCGGGCACAGCAGTATGCCGAGTTCATGGAGGTCTTGCGGAGAGCCGACCTCGTGCTGCCTGACGGTGTGGGCCTGCTGCTGGCGGCGCGGCTGCGCGGCGAACGCTTCCAGGCGCGCATCACTGGCTCCGACCTGACGCCGATGCTGGCGGCGGAGGCGGCGCGGCGTGGCTGGCGGCTCTACCTGCTGGGCGCGGGGGCGGGCGTGGCGGAGGAGGCAGCGCGGCGCTTGCGCGCGGAGCACCCGACCCTAAATGTCATTGCGGATGGCAGCGACCCCGCGCCCGACGGCCCGCCGGAACTGCTGGTCCGCGTCCGCGAGGCCGCGCCCGACATCCTGCTCGTCGCCTACGGCGCGCCCAAGCAGGATTTATGGATTGACCGCTTCGGCAGACAAATGGGCGTGCCCGTGCAGGTGGGCATCGGCGGCGCGCTGGACTTTATCGCGGGCGTGGTGCCTCGCGCGCCGCAGGGTTGGCAGCGGCTCGGCCTCGAATGGCTGTGGCGGCTCAAACAAGAACCCTGGCGCTGGCAGCGGATGCTGGCCCTACCTCGCTTCCTGTGCGCGGCGACGGTAGAGGGATTGAAAGGGAGGCCACAATAAGTGACGGATCTCTTGCGATTCAACCCTGCCCACGCCCTAACAAGCCCGGCCCTCACGCCTGCCCAGGCGCAGGAGGCACTGGACGAAGCGCTAGCCGCTTTCTGGGCGTACCACCAGGAGACAGGCAAACCCTCGCAGCGTGCCGTCGGCGTGCTGGTGGCAATCGCCAGCCACGAGCAGCCCACCATCGCCGAGATGGGCGTCAACGCCCTTTTTGGCGGTCTCGTCGAGCGGCTGAGTGACGCCTTCGATGAAAGCGGCTCCGTCCTGTACGACGAGCTATTCTCCTACGCCATTCAGGTGAGCCGCCACCTGCCCAACTGCGGCTTCCTCGATACAGAACTTGAGCGCTTCGGGCTGCACACGGAGGCTGACATCTACCAACGCAAACTCCGGCTCGGCCAACGCGCGGGGCCGCTGCCTCAAGAGGCGTTCGCGGAAGTTCAAAAAGTCTTTGTCCTCTCCAGGGTGACGCTAGGCGCGGACGTGGCGATTGCCAGCGTTCTCTTCCAGCAGCTTCAAGCGATGTTCCCGGCGGCTGAACTCCTGTTCGTCGCGCCACCCGCCTCCCACGCGCTCGTCGCCGGAAACCCGCGCGTCCGGTGCCGGGCCGTCCGGTATGAGCGGCGCGGCGGCCTCGCAGACCGCTTTCGAGGCTGGCACTCCATCCTCCAGACGATACGAGAAGAGAGCGCGGGAATGACGCCCGTGCAGTATCTCGTCATAGACCCCGACTCCCGCCTCACGCAGTTAGGCCACCTGCCACTGGTTGACGACACCCGCCACCTCTTCTTTGAGAGCCGCACCTACCGGAGTGACAGCGCCGCGCCGTTGAGCGAGTTAGTCGCCTCGTGGTTGAACGACCTCTTGGGAGTGGAGAGCAAGCCACTACCAAGGATATGGCTCACACCGGAGGACCATCTCTGGGGGCAAGCGCTTCGCAGCCGTCTCCGCGAGGGTGGCGCGTCACGGGTGATTAGCGTGAGTTTCGGGGTGGGGGGAGACGAGCGCAAGCGGGTAGATGACGAGTTTGAATTCGCCCTCGTCCGCGCCCTCATCGAAGAGGGCAATCTGGTGCTCCTCAGTCGGGGCGTTGGGCCTACCGAGACGGGCAGAACGCAACGACTCACCGCGCGGCTCGAAGAGGAGGGGCTGGGCGTATTGCATCTCGATAAGGGGAGGGGCCTCGGACAACTAGGCAGCCAGCCTTGGAATGTCGTGACGTGGGAGGCCGACGTGGCCGCCTTCTGTGCCTCCATTGCCCACAGCGACGAGTACGTTGGCTACGACTCTGCGGGGCAACATATCGCCGCCGCCCTTGGGATTCCTACTATCACCGTCTTCGTTTCGGCGAATGGAACCAGACACATGGAGCGATGGACGCCACGAGGCCCCGGCCCCGTTCGCCTCGTTCCCGTAGAGCCGGGGACGCGCGACCCCGCTTCCGTGCTCGAAAAGGTCATGGAGAGCCATCGCCTTTTGATGTAGGGTCCGCCACACCTCCAAGCATTCGCGAAGACGAGCACCTGGAATTTCAGGTGCTCTTTCTTATTTCCAGGCAGAGCGGATCATACCAATTGAACATAGAGGTGGCACAAAATGGGAGGTCAGAGGGGACATGAACTCCCCGGAGGGGAGTGGCGAAAGCGGTAGCCGAGGGTGGAGCGGAGCGCAACCCTTGGCGGCACCCCAACCTATTTGCGCCACTTTTACTATGGATTGGTATAAGAAGTGTTGAAATCGCATTATGTGAAGCAATGCCAACAAATGCCAACATTGAAGACCTATAGATGTTGGCTTTGGTTAACATAAGGAGCGACCAAGGCAGCAGGCGACAACTACACAGCCTTGCAACAGGTTTACCCGTCATCGCCTTCATATACGTGGAATTGCTTATTGCAATTTGGCCTTCATCGTCCTATAATAACAGTATCCCCTGGGTAGGGGGATAAGAATATTGATAGCTTGATGAGATGCATGGAGGACGAGATGGACGAGCGAAGAACGGCACACAATCACGAGCACACTCCGCGCGACGCGCTTGCAGCAACAGCCCCACCTCACGAAAACCACGCCGCGCACGACCATCACGCGGCAATGCACCACACCGAAGAACACAACGGCACGCACGAGGCCCATTCACCAATGGAGCACGAGGCGATGGACCACGCCGTTCACGGCAGGGACGTAGACCATTCAGCGCACGCGGCAGGGCACGACGGGCACGGCGCGGGGCATGGCGCGCACGCCGACCACACGGGCCACGAGACGATGTTCCGCGACCGCTTCTGGGTCTCGCTCCTCCTCTCGATTCCCGTGCTGCTCTATAGCCACATGCTTCAGGAGTGGTTCGGCTTCACCATGCCCACCTTCCCCGGCAGTGGATGGATAGAGCCACTCTTCTCCGTCATCGTCTTCCTGTACGGCGGCGTGCCCTTCCTGCAAATGGCGGTGCCGGAACTTCGCAGCCGCCAGCCCGGCATGATGACGCTCATCTCCCTCGCCATCACCGTCGCCTTCGTCTACAGCCTCGCCGCGCTCGCCTTCGACCCAATGAGCGGCTTCTTCTGGGAACTCGTCACGCTGATTGACATCATGCTGCTGGGCCACTGGATTGAGATGCGGAGCGTGCGGCAGGCGTCCGGCGCGCTGGATGAACTCGCCAAACTAATGCCCGACACCGCCGAGCGGCTGCGCCCCGATGGAAGCACCGAGGCGGTCCCCCTCTCGATTCTCAAGGACGGCGACACCGTGCTCGTTCGCCCCGGAGCCAGCGTTCCCGCCGACGGCGCGATTATTGAGGGCGAGTCGGAGATAAACGAGGCGATGGTGACGGGCGAATCGAACCCCGTGAAGAAGGGGCCGGGTGAGCAAGTCATCGCCGGAACCATCAACGGCGACGGCAGCCTGCGCGTGCGCGTCACCGCAACGGGCGAGCAGACGGCGCTGGCGGGCATCATGCGGCTGGTGGCCCAGGCCCAGCAGAGCCGTTCCCGCACGCAGGTTCTCGCCGACCGCGCCGCCGCGTGGCTCTTCTACGTCGCGCTGGCGGCAGCCGCCATCACGGCTATTGCATGGGTGCTTGCGACTGGCTTCAACGTGGAGGTCGTGGAACGGGTGGCGACGGTGCTCGTCATCGCCTGCCCTCACGCGCTGGGCCTTGCCGTGCCGCTCGTCGTCGCCATCAGCACCTCTCTGGCTGCGCGAAACGGCATCCTCGTTCGCAACCGCCTCGATTTGGAGGCCGCGCGCGAGGTTGACGTGGTGCTCTTCGACAAGACGGGCACGCTGACGCGGGGCGCGCAGGGCGTCGTGGGGCTGGCGACGGTTGACGGGTGGGAGGAGGGCCGGGCGCTCGCCCTGGCCGCTGCCATCGAGGGGGATTCCGAGCACATGATAGCGCGCGGCATCCGCGAGGCGGCGCAGCAGCGCGAACTCGCCCTCCCCACAATCCGAGACTTCGCGGCCATCAAAGGCCGGGGCGTGCGTGCGACGGCAGAGGGCCACGCGGTCCATGTGGGCGGGCCGCGCCTGCTGGAACAGCTGAACCTCACCCCACCCGCCTCTATCGCCCACTTCGCGGAACAGGCAGGCAACAGGGGGCAGTCTGTGGTCTACCTCGTTGAGGAAGCGCAGGTAGTCGCCGCCTTCGCGCTGGCCGACGTGATTCGCCCGGAGAGCAGGCAGGCCGTGCAGCGCCTGCACGAGATGGGCATAGAGGTCGCCATGATAACGGGCGACAGCGAGGCCGTCGCCCGCGCGGTGGCCGAGGAGTTGGGGATTGACCGCTACTTCGCGCAGGTGCTGCCGGAAAACAAGGACCGCAAGGTCATCGAACTCCAGCAGCAGGGCAAGCGCGTGGCGATGGTCGGCGACGGTGTGAACGACGCGCCCGCCCTCAGCCGCGCGAACGTGGGCATCGCCATCGGCAGTGGCACCGACGTTGCCGTCGAGTCGGCGGGCATCATCCTCGTGCAGAGCAACCCGCTCGATGTGGTCGCCGTCATCGAGTTGAGCCGGGCCAGCTACCGCAAGATGATTCAAAACCTGTGGTGGGCGGCGGGCTACAACATCGTCGCCCTGCCCCTGGCGGCGGGCATCCTCGCCCCGGTGGGCATCCTGCTCTCGCCCGCCGTCGGCGCGGTGCTCATGTCCCTCAGCACCATCGTCGTCGCCATCAACGCCCAGACCCTGCGCGGCACCCGTCTTTCAGGGTAAGGGTCTATCCGTAAAATCATCTGGGGGCACTGTCACGCAGGTGTTGGAGGCCATAGCAAGCGAGCCACCTCCTCTTGTCATTCTGAGCGGAGCGAATCTGCGAAGCGACCTTAAGGGAATCCACCCAGAATG
>DASVVH010000236.1:0-6115 GCA_036386615.1 Ardenticatenaceae bacterium | reverse complement strand
ATGAGCAGGGTCAATTACATTCAAGATGTGCAGGCTTGGGCCAACGCCGAGGTACGCATAGTTACCCTGAACGGCGACGGCCCTGCTTTGACCTCCAGTCTGTGCTACCACCTCCACGTTCCGGGCATTACCCTGTGTTTGAGCCAGGACGATGGGAGCACTGAGCAGGTAAAGCAACCCCGCAGAGACTGTCAGCAAAAGCGTGAGAATAGACTTCCGGACGCTCATCTCTCCACCCCTCTTTGAGATACCCACATACCGAATGGCTTGAGACTATTATGGGGGCAAGCGGCAATTGTGGCAACTTGTTACAACGACGAACTGTAGGTTCTTGAACAAGAGGAACGAATAGAGTTCTGCAACAGGAAGGAGATGGCCCTTGAGCCATCTCCTTTTTCATGCTAGTCGAGGGCGGCGAGGGGTTCCTGCGCGCGGAGGCGCGGGGTGTAGAGGTAGCCGATGCGGGCGACGCGGGCAAGGAACGCTAACGCGACGAGGGCAGCGATTATCTCCATCAGGAAGACCGAGGCGTAGCCCCACTCCGGAGAGCCGGTGAGATTGCGGACGACATCCAGCACGAGGCCGCCGAGCGCGATGCCGACACCCCGAAAGACTAGTTGGGCCATTGACCAGAGGCCGAGATAGGCCCCCGCGTGGCGCTCATCCGTCATGGCAATCATCAGGCTCAGGCCACCGACAGTGTAGATGCCACTGGCGATGCCGAAGAGGAAGAGGCCCGGCACCAGCAGCGACTCCACCCGGCCCAGCGCGGCGGCGGCGAGAAGGCCCAGAGTGGCGGCGATGGCAACCAGCCCTCCGGCGGTGACGCCCGTGAACTTCTGCGGGGGCCACTGGCGTGTCAGAGCAGAACCAACCATCATCGTGAGCAGAACCCCACTATAGTAGTACGCGTTGAATCGCGTCGTCTCGCCCACGCTGAGGCCGAAAAGGTCGCCGCCGAAAGGCTCAAGAATGGCATCCTGCGCGAACGCGGCGATGGCCCCTGCCGAGAGGAGCCAGAAAAAGTCGCGCGCGTTGGGTTTGGCGAGCATCGTGCGAACCAGGTCGCCGAAGCCTGACGCTTGGGGGTCGCTGGCTTCCGCGCCAGAGATGGCGCGCTCCTCGCGCCAGACCGAGAAGAACCACGCTAGCGCGCTCACCCCCATCGTGAAAGTTACGAGTTCCCGGAAAGCGGCGGGGCTGTATTCCGGCATGAGGCGGCTGTACAGAATGCCAGCGACAGCAAAACCGGAGAGAAGCACCGTCTGAACGATGACGATGGCGAGGCCCTGCTTCGCGGGCGGCGCGGACTCGCGCACCAGCGCGAGGAAAGGGCTGCCGGAGATGAGCGTGCCGAGGCCGTAGAGCAGGAAGATGGCGAGCGCCAGCACCCAGCCGAGCGGGCTGCCTTTGTCCCGCGCCAGTTCGATGACGACGAGGGGCAGCAGAGGCAGGGAGAGCCAGATGAGGAGTCGGCCCAGGTAGATGTAGGAGAGGCGGCGACGGCCCAGGAATGGCCGCGTATCGCTGCGGTGGCCGATCCAGATGATGAGCGGCGCGATGAGGTAGCGGAGGGCCGCGAGGAAAGCGACGGGCGTCGCGTTTATCGCCAACTCCGTGATTAAGATGCGGTTCCAGACCCCCGTGACGAGGATGTCCGAGAAGGCGGACCCCATGTGGAAAGAGCCTAGTTTGAGCGTGCGGCGCAGGCTGAAGGCGGGGGCAGCGGTTGGTTCTTGCATGGGAACACTCGTCATGGTAGGGAAAGCGCGCATCGCGGAGAGCCGAGCGCGCATTTCTACCAGAGTATACTCAGGTTGCTCAAAACTACCAGAAGGTGAGTAGTTTCACCTATTGAATACAAGCTTTGCAAGCGCATAATGGTACTGTTTCACGAGGTTAACACACTGGTACATCAAATAAGGTCTAGCTACAGCCATGTCATCCTGAACGAAGTGAATCTGCGAAGCGACCTTAAGGGGATCCACCCAGCAACACGCCTGGCATAGAGCGTTAGCACGTTTCCCCCTCCCCTCGTGCTTGGGCTAACCTCTATGCCAACCTTGTGTATCCGTACACATAGTTGTATAGAGCCTGCGAAGGAATCAACCAAAATTCCCATTGCCTTGCCCGCCACGACATTGTTACACTCTGATTTATCGTTCAATTCCTCGGAGAATTCATTATGGCTTACGTTGACAGCTTGCGGTTAGACGGCTTTGAAGCAGGCCACCATACCGCCCGGACAGATACAGCACCTGCGGAAACGCCACTCTCGCGGGCAATTGGGTTCTACAATGCAGGCAAGCGCCGGGAGTGCCAGGCTCAGTTAAGGGGCCTCCTGTTGCAGGACCCTGACGTATGGAAGGCCCTGCTCTGGCTGGCAAAGAGTTCAAATGATGGGCAGGAGCGATTGGCCGCCGCCGAACTCGCCTGCAAGTTGACGCCGGGCAAAGAGACGGCCCAGCGAGCAGTAAGGACGGTGCGGCAGGAGACAGGCGAACGGCTCGGCCCGATAACCGAGGCCGCGCAACTACGGGCAGCAATTAACCTCTACACTGGCATGACCCTCACGGAGGCCCGCGCCGTACTGTGGCCCTTCCGCGATGTGTGGCGTCCGATGGGCGACCTCCTGAACGACAACAGGATTGGTGTGCGAGACCTCGCCTGGGCAACCGAGTATGCTCGTAATGCCCGCGTCAAAGCGGCTGCTCGAACCCTGCTCTGGCATCGCTTGCTGGGCAAGGAGCCAGTGGAAACGCCGAGGGCATTGAAGGTCATTACCGCCAGTCGCTACGGAGAAATGCAAGAGCGAGATGGAATCTTTGATGCTGGCGGCATCGTCGGTGCAGTTGCGATGCTAACGGGGTTAATCGTTGCATCATTAATATTCTCCTTCGTAATTGGGAAGATAGGTTTCCTGGCACTGCTACTGGCGGAGGCATCTGCCCTTACAGTGGCATGCGCCGCGATGTTGACCTTGACTAAGCGCAGCACAGATCGGGTCTTTCATTACCGACAGGGCCGCTATGGAGAGGATAGAGCGGCTGACGCCTTCCGCGATACTCTCGATGGTCGGTGGACTCTGCTCAGAAATTGGGAGTGGCCGAACCGGAAATGGGGAGACGTGGACCTGATACTGGTAGGTCTGCGCGGCGTCTGGGCCTTTGAGGTGAAAGCCTATAAAGGCGAGATTCGCAACAGGGGCGACCATTGGGAGCGCAAAGGGCGCTGGCGCTGGCACAGGTTGAGCAAGCAGCCCGGCAAACAGGCCAAACGCAACGCCTCTCGTCTAAAAGAGTACCTGGAGCAGCAGGGTATCAAGTGCGGCTGGGTTCAGCCCGTCATCCTTTGGGCGAGCGAAGAAGGCTCCCTGACGCTGCAAGACCCAGCCGTTCCGGTGTGGCGCGTACATGAGATACAGGAACACATCGAAGAGTTGTGGCAGGGACGCCCCCTTTCGGACAATGCCGCGCAAGAGATTGTGAAGGTATTGGAAAGAAAGACCGGGGCCGATAAGTAGCTTTGATAAGAGGAGGACCACCAGCTATCATTCCGGCACCTGAAGCGTTTCCATAGGTGAGGTCGAGATGATAGCGAAGCGATGGTTCCTCCTCGTTCTGATTCTTCGGTTGGCGGGCTGTGCAACCGAGCAGACGACGCCGGACGTAGCTCCTACCGAGACGACTGCCGCGACTGCGACAACCATGCCACTGTCGCCAACGGCTGTGGCACAGACCAACACGCCGGAGCCGACGGTGACGCCCGCACCCACCGAAACGGCGGAGCCTTCCCCCACACCGGAACCGACGCGCACCCCCGCCCCTACTGAAACGCCTGAACCCACCTCGACGCCGGAGCCAACCAGCACGCCGGAGCCGACGGCGACCCCCGAACCCACCGCCACGCCCGACCCCTACACGGGGTACTACATCGAGGACCTGCGCCAGCAGCAGTTCGGGCAGGAGGGGGAGATTGAAGTGGTGGCGACGCTGGAAGAGCGCCCCACCTTCACCCGCTATCAGATAGCCTTTCCCAGTGACGGCCTCCGCGTCGGCGGCTTCATGAACGTCCCGGCGGGCGAGGGGCCATTCCCGGTGGTCATCCTCAATCACGGGTACATGCCGCCCGCCAGCTACGAGCTACTGACCTACACCACCAAGTACGCCGACGCGCTGGCAAACGCGGGCTTTCTGGTCGTCCACCCCAACTTCCGCAACCATCGCGGCTCCGACGAGGGGCAAAACCCCTTCCGCATCGGCTATGCGCGGGACGTGCTGCACCTCATTCCGATGGCGCAACGGCTCCCGCAGGCCGACGGTCAGCCCGTTGGGCTGTGGGGCCACTCGATGGGTGGCGGAGTCGTGCTGCGGGTGCTGGCGGTCTCGGATGACGTGGGCGCGGCGATCCTCTACGGCTCCATGAGTGGGGACGAGGCGAAGAACTACGAGGCCATCATGGGCTGGTCCAACGGCACGGCGGCGCAGAACGGGAGCCTGCCCGAAACGCCCGACAACGTTGCCGTCTACTCCGCCATCTCCCCCATCAACTACGTCGAGTACATCCGGGCACCCCTGGCGATTCATCATGGCGTGCAGGACGAGCAGGTGCCCTTCTCGTGGTCCGAGGAGTTGGCGCAGCGTCTGGACGAGGCGGGCATCCCCTACGACTTCTGGGCCTACGAGGGGCAGCCTCACAACTTCACGGGCGCGGGCTACGACCTCCTCAACGAGCGGGTCATCGCCTTCTTTGGGGAGCATCTTCGGTGACGACACACGATGAAGTACGTGTACGGCTTCACGAGGTTAGCACACAGAAATAGCACGCAGTGGTAGGTCGCGTACCAGCTAGCCACATCCATGTCATCCTGAACGAAGTGAATCTGCGAAGCGACCTTAAGGGGATCCCCCCAGCAACACGCCTGTCGTAGAGCGTAAGCACATTTCGCTCTCCCTTCGTGCTTGGGCCAACCTGTATGCCAACCTTGTCTATCCGTACATATACAAGGTAGTGGCTTTATGTCAACCAAAGCCTACATTGAAGGGCGATCAATGTAGGCTTTTGTAGGCTTTGCTTCACATAACGCTATCAACAACCCCTCGCTCCGCCCGTTCTCCCCCATTGGCACAGCCCACAACAACGCACAAGCCCCGTGACGAATACCGCAAAACCTTTTATAATAGAGCCTGCTCCATACCAGTAAGCACAAAAGAGGTGCGTCGTGACTGAGATGATGAGCGGAGCCGCGCGGCCCGTTATCCTCACCCCGGACCAGCGCCTGCGCGTCTTCGTCAGTTCCACCCTTCAGGAACTGTACGAGGAGCGCGTCGCCGCGCGCGAGGCGATTACCAGCCTCCATCTGGCACCCGTCATGTTCGAGCTAGGCGCGCGGCCCCACCCCCCGCGCGACCTCTACCGCGCCTACCTCGACCAGAGCCACCTGTTCATCGGCATCTACTGGGAACGCTACGGCTGGGTCGCCCCCGAAATGGACATCTCCGGCCTGGAGGACGAGTACCGCCTCTCCGGCAACCGCCCCAAACTCATCTACATCAAAGACCCCGCCCCCAACCGCGAGCCTCGCCTTGCCGAACTGCTGGACCAGATACGCGAGGACGACCACGCCTCCTACAAACCCTTCAGGAGCGCCGCCGAACTACGTAGCCTCATCGAGAACGACCTCGCCATCCTGCTCACCGAGCGCTTTGAGATGACGCAGGCGCGGGCCGCGCCACACCCCGAGCCCCCCCAACCTCCTCGCCCCAGCAACCTGCCGCTCCCGCCCACGCCCATCGTCGGGCGTGCCGCCGAAGTCGCCGCCGTGCGCGACCTTCTCCTGCGGGGTCCGGTGCGCCTCGTCACCGTTCTGGGGCCGGGCGGCATGGGCAAAAGCCGCCTCGCCCTGGAGGTAGCGGGAAATGTTCAGGACGAGTTCGCCGATGGCGTCTTCTTCGTCAGCCTCGCGCCCATACGCGACCCCGCGCTGGTTCCTTCCGCCATCGCGCAGGTGCTTGGCCTGCGCGAGGCGGGCGAGCGCCCCCTGCTCGACCTCCTGAAGGACTACCTCCGCGACAAGCATCTCCTGCTGCTCCTCGACAACTTCGAGCAGGTGGTG
>DASVVH010000235.1:0-5711 GCA_036386615.1 Ardenticatenaceae bacterium | reverse complement strand
CGCCCCGCAGAAGGAGGAGCTACGCTCACTGCTCTGCGTGCCCATCCGTGCCCGCGAGCACGTCATTGGCGTCATCGCAGTGGACTCAACCGAGGCGGCAGCCTTCGATGTGGAGGACCAGCAACTCCTCGCCACGCTGGCGCGGCACGTCGCCAGCGCCTGGGAGAACGCCAAACTCTTCCAGGGCCTTGGCGCGATGAGCACCGTCGGGGCAAGGCTCAACAATTTGGGGCCGCGCGGCGACTATCAGGCGATGCTGCGCGAGATTGCCGAGCGCGCCCTGCAAGTGGTGGCGGCGGGCGCGACCAACCGGGGCGAGGCAACCGCCGTCCTCTACCGCTACGACGAGGAGCGCAGCCACTTCGACGACCACTCGCGCGTCGGCATCGGCTCGCACGAGGGGCAGGACGTTCACCTGGATACGCCGCGCTCCGACGGTATGGGCGCTCGCGCCATCGGGGAGCGGCGGCGCATCGTCTCCTACGAGGAGCCGAACCTGATTATCCATCCCGCCATGCACGCGGACGGGCTGCACTCCATTGTCTGCTATCCCCTGCTCACGGCGAGCAGGGCGCTGGGCGTGCTGTACGTCAGCCTGCGCGACCCGCGCCCCTTTACGCGGCAGGAACTGCTACTACTGGATAACTTTGTGAATCAGGCGGCGCTCGCTTTCTACCACATCGAGCACGCGGAGCAGGCGCAACGGATGCTGGCCGTCTCCGAGACGTTCGCGGCTGTCGGCGACGTGGCGGCGAACCTGATGCACCGCCTGAACAATCAGGTGGGCACGATTCCGGTGCGGGTGCAGGGCATCCAGGAGAAATCTCAGGCGGCGCAGGAAGATGCTTACGTGGCCCGCAACCTTGCCGCCATCGAGAGCGCGGCCTACGCGGCGATGTCCATCGTGCGGGAGACGGTGCGGCACCTGCACCCGATTGAGTTGGCACCCGTGCGCGTGGCCGAGGCACTGCGCGGCGCGCTGCACGAGGCGAAGCTGCCGTCAAGGGTCGTGGTTCACGCGGAGGGGGTGGAGGGTTTGCCGCCAGTGCGGGCGGGCGCGCCGCAGTTGCAGTTGGTCTTCCTGAACCTGCTGGAAAACGCCAGCGAGGCGATGCACGGCGCGGGCACCATCTGCGTGCGCGGCGAGTGTGACGAGCAGGCGGTGTCGCTGACGGTGAAGGACACGGGGCCGGGCATCCCGGAACCGCTGCTGGGGCGCATCTTCGAGCTAAACGTCTCCGGGGGGAACGAGCGGAAGCTGGGCTTCGGGCTGTGGTGGGTGCGGAGCCACTTGCACCGCTGCGGCGGGGACATTGAGGTGGAGAGCGCCCCCGGCCAGCCTGCTACCTTCACCATCACCCTGCCGCGCTGGCGGGAACCGGAACAGGGGACCATCGTATGACGCTGCGAGTGCTGCTGGTGGAAGACGACGCCTCGTGGGCGGAGCTTCTGACGGAGATGCTTGACGAGTTGGGCGTGGAGATTCGGCACGCGGCCACCTTCGAGGAGGCGCTGGAGGTGCTGGAAGATGGCCCCTACGAGTTGGCGCTGCTGGACGTGTCGCTGGCGGCCTCCAGCCACGACAACCAGGACGGGCTGCGCGTGCTGGAACGGTTCCGGGCGCTGTACCCGCACACGCCTTCCATCATTCTGACGGGCTACGCGACGGTGGACCTGGCGGTGCAGGCGCTGACGAACCTACGGGCTGACGACTTTCTCCGCAAGGAGCAGTTTGACCGTCGCCGCTTTCTGGAGACGGTGCGGCGCGTGATGGGAACGCGGGTGCAACTGCCGCGCAGTGTCTCGCCCGGCCCGGCGTTCGCGGCACGGCCCGCGCTGGCGGAGCGGCTGGAGGCGCGGGTGCTGGTGGTGGAGGACAACCCGGCGTGGCAGAGCATCTACGAGGAGTTGCTGGAGGAGAGTGGGGCGCGGATGACGCTGGCGGTCTCCTATGGGGAGGGGCGCGGGCTGCTGCAACGGGAGCGGTTCGACGCGGCGGTGGTAGACCTGAAGCTGGCGAGCAGCACGGAGCCGCGCGACAACCGGGACGGCTTCTACCTGCTGCGGCTGACGCGCGAGGCGGGGCTGCCGACGCTGGTGGTCTCGGCGCTGGGGGAGCCGCTGGAGATTGACCGGGCCTACGAGGAGCACCGCATCTTCGCCTTCTTCGACAAAGAGGGGTTCCAGCGGGACGCCTTTTTGCGGACGCTGCGAGAGGCGGCGCGGCAGGAGCACGCGGAGCCAGCGACGAATGGGACTGTGCCCTCCTCGCTTGACGGGACGCCGCTGGCGGAGTTGACGGAGCGGCAACTGGAGGTGCTGGCGCTGCTGGCGCAGGGGATGACGAACGCGGAAATCGCGGAGCGGATCATTGTGTCGGTGAACACTGTGAAGAAGCATGTGCTGGCTATCTTCGCGGCGCTGGGTGTGAACTCGCGGGCGGCGGCGGCGGCGATTGCGGCGCGGTATGGGGTGGGGAGAGGCGACGACCGACGACCGACGACCGACGACCGCTGACGGCAGCCCGGAAGATGAGGACATTGGTGCGTTGGTGGGCGGTTTTGGGCGCGGGTGGCGGGATTTTGGGCTGGTTTTGGTGTACATTTGGGCTGCGGTGAGCAGGGTGATGGGGGCGGTGTTCAGAGTAGAAAGGGGGAGTGGCCCACGAAAATGTTGACATTTGTTGACATTGAAATTTTTGATGTCAATGTCAACGAGCGGCGGCAGGGAGTGGCACGAACTCCTCCACATTTCTCCACATTTGAAACATTTTCGAGTATGGAGCGGCCAGGAGGACAGGCGGCGGAGGGGTGGCATGAGTGGACCGACTTTGGCCGACATTGCTTGCAATTGTGCAGGGGGAGCGAGGGCAGCAACAGAGAGGGAGGCGGCGCTGAGGCGGGTAAGGAGGGATACCCAAAGGGCACGATGTGAGGGAGGGCAACGGCGAAGAGGCTGCACCGCATGGGCGCAGAGGAGGCAGTGAAGAGCTACAAAGAGGAACATGGTTTTCTCCTGAGTTTCAAATGAAGGCGGGTGAAGCGAGATGGAACAATTATACTAAAATACGAGTTTCGTGTCAAGGGTTGAGACAGATTTCCGAAAAGATGAATTGAAGGTTGCAATAGTCGCAGTAATTGTGTATGATAACACTAGTGGAACGCGTGTTCTCAGGCTGATGCAGGAAAATATCTGTAATAGGGGACTGTTCCGATGAATGACCGTCATATTCGTGCCGCACTTAGGGAGGAGTTAATAAGACAGCACGCAGAAGACCACGATACCGTAATTATAGAGGAGTTCGCTATCGGTCACGGAGCTTCACGGGCAGACATCGCTGTCCTTAACTGTGCTCTACACGGATTTGAAATCAAAAGTGACCGCGATACGTTGGTGCGGCTACCCGGCCAAGTTAGAGCATACAGTGAGGTTTTTGACCGAATTACGCTTTATGTAGGTTACCGCCGTGCTAGCGAAGCTTTTCAGATTATACCTGAGTGGTGGGGCGTCCTCCTCGTTGAAATGAAGTCGTGTGGAACTATAGAGTTCCATCCAGCACGCGAGTCGGAGGCGAATCCTTCAGTGGACATACATGCCTTGGTCTCCCTGTTGTGGCGAGACGAGGCACTAGGGCTACTTAAGGAGATGAAGGCGGCGAAGGGCGTGCAGACAAAGCCGCGAGCTATGATTTATCGTCGTCTTGTGGAAGTGTTTGATCCTAGCGTACTTCACACTAGGGTTCGTCAGTTACTGAAGTCACGGACAGGTTGGCGATCTGCCGCGCAGTAGTTGTCAAGTGGTGGCTAATGCCTGCGAGGATCCAAGTACCTGGGTTTCCTGTCTCCTCAGCTTGTGCCGCCATTCGCTGAATATACGCACACCCGTAACAGCAATCTTCACCGCAGAATTCTTCCCTTTCTATAAGCAACATAGCGTTTCCTATGTATCCCTGATGTCCGGGGCCATCTGGATTGAAAATGTCCTCGCCACGCATGATCACCCAATAATCTGTGCTAGCGTAACGGATGCTAGCGCTTATATGTGGGGGTCCACTACGTACTGGCTCATACAAGGGATACTGCACCGTGTAATCCCCATAGCTCGGCTTCCGCAAACCCTGCGGCATAGCAACGATCTGCTCGCGCCACGCGAGCCATTCAGTTCTTGGCAAGGTATGCTGCTCATTCTTTTCTAGCGCACTTACGTACTTAAGAAATGTTCCACATATGAAGGTCACTGTGCGCCACTGCTGCAATTGCGGTATGCGCTTCATAATTTTCGCGATATTGGGCACCTCCTTGTCGATCAACTGGTAATCTATAACTAAGTCTATTTGACTGTAGCGGAGAGAGAAGTTTGAGCAAAGACGGGTGAGATGGTGCTTGAAATCCTGCTGCTCAATGTCCTTACGGTGTATACGTATGCACAATCCCCGTTGATCTTGCCTTACGAGGGCCTTTGCCGCCGATTGGTATGCATCATCACGCCAAAGGCCCGTGACCGGCACCATCCACAAACCATTTCGTCGTCCTTCCCGTCCCAGCACTTCAAGGGGATGCAATTTTGAGAACGAACGCAGAATCGGATCGAGGAGGATGAGGTCCAAAAAAAACGGGCGTTGCCCCCAATGTTCAAAGATATCCTTTGCAGTAGCCTCCAAAAGCTTGTCTCCTATCGCTAATTTGCCGAGAGAGTTCTCTCGAACCACAGCTTTTGGAACAATCTCAATTAACGGAGTGATAAGCTCCGAGATTTCTGGTGTAAGGTAGCAGAGAGCTAGGCGCTCACCCCGCTTCCACCGCAAGATAGGTACGTAGTGTGCGTGGTCAAACATTCCGTCATCCTTCCCAACTTACCTCAGGGAATAAGCGCCGTACCTCTCCGTGTCCTATTAGTTCATTTAACAATTGGTACGCTTTGAAGTGGTATCGCATACGACCAGCAACAATAGCGGGGTGAATATGTAGCTTCTTACCCAACTGCTCCGCTGCTGCTGGTGCCCGAAGTCGAATTGCTGCACTCCTTTCCCATTCCCCTGAAGGAATAAGGGCCTCCCCTGCTAGCTCATCCGCTTGCCGTTCGCGCGGATCGTCCTGTACTTTGAGTTCTCGGTCTACACCAAGGTCATCAAAGAACTCGATGATGCCTCCATCATCAAAATGGAGTGAGATATGTGCCAGTTCGTGCATCAAGGTGTACCAGAAGTTATCGAGCCGATCATACCGGAGGGAAAGTCCAATTACGGGCCGTTGGGTGCGTGTTGCTAATAGAGCACCATCCAGATGCGTTTGCGGTAGATGGGGTTCAATGACTACAGAAATTCCGTGTTCCCAGAGGTAGTTGCATGCTAAAACCGGGGCATTCTCGTCTGAACTAAGACGTGCCACTTGCTGCATGAATTGAAGGTTTATTAGTCCTGGCTTGTACTCAACTAAAGGAGGATTTTCCAATGCTCGTCGAACAACTCGTGCCGCCCAGGCACGTAACGCATACTCGTTCATAGCCTTAGTAGCACGAATATGTGTTGCTCGTCGGTATAGAGTAGCTTGCATCCCATCTGAGCCAAGAGGTTCAAGGAACTGAAGCAAAATCTCCTTGGCCTGCTTTGGGCCAACAGGAGTAGGAATCCAACCCCGCTTAATCATCTCTTTCAGTGGAAAGCGTTTCCAGTCAAATTCAGGTTCTTCGTCATCATCTAGTTCCGTCGCTTG
>DASVVH010000234.1:0-12878 GCA_036386615.1 Ardenticatenaceae bacterium | reverse complement strand
GAGGGCACGCGCTTCGACCTCAAGTGGCAACTGGTGTGGGAGATAATCAACCAGGGCGCGGCGGGGCGCGACCTCAGTTGGATTGACCTGAGCCACGCCACGCTCCGCGCCGCGAACCTCAAGGGCGCGGTCCTCTTCGGGGCGAACCTGCGGACCACCGACCTGCGCGGGGCCAACCTCTCCGGCACGGACCTCGGCGGCGCGGACCTCGACGGGGCCGACATGAGCGACGCCGACCTGCGCGGGGCCTACGTCATAGACAAGCAGTTGATGTACGTGAAGTCCCTCAAAGGCGCGCTCATGCCCGACGGCACCCGCTACGAGTGAAGAGAAAGTAAGAAGTAAAAAGTAAGAAGTAAGAAAAGGCACGTCATCGTAGAGCGGTGGCGTGCCTTTTTCGCCAGCGTCCCGCAGAGGGGGAATGTAACGTGCTCATCCAGGAAGAGATGATTGCCCGCGTCCGGCAGCTTTGCCAGCAGGACGGGCGCGTCGTCGCGGCCCTCATGTACGGCTCCTTCACCAAAGGCGAGGGCGACGCCTATTCCGACATCGAATTCTACATCTTCCTGGACGACGCCACCTACGACGCCGTAGACCCGGCTGCCTGGGCCGCGCAGGTTGCGCCCGTCGCGCTCTACTTCACCAACGAGTTTGGCACCGGAACGGCCATCTTCGAGAACCTGGTGCGTGGCGAGTTCCACTTCGAGCGTGCTAGCGAGATGGGCGCGATACGTTCCTGGAAGCAGGGTGGCTCCCTGTTTAACCCGGACTCAATGCTCCTGGTGGACCGCACGGGCGAGCTAGCGGAGCACTTACGCTATCTGAGCGGACCAGGCCCTGACCGCGCCGCGCCGGAGCACATCACCTGGCTCTGGCACAGCTTCCTCAACTGGATGCTCTTCGGGTCCAACGTCCTGGCGCGGGGCGAACGTGCCCGCGCTCTGGAGATTCTGAGCATCCTCCAACGCTACCTGCTCTGGCTGGCGCGCATCCAGGAGGGCACCACGCAGCATTGGCTCACTCCCTCGAAAAATGCCGAACACGACCTCTCGCCGGATGCCTACCAGCGCCTCACGGCTTGCACAGCAGATTTGCGCGGCGACAGTCTGGAACGAGCATACGCGGCAGCCTGGAACTGGGGGAAGGAACTTATCTATGCCCTTGCCCTTAAATATGCCCTGAACCTCCCGGTAGCGTTAATGGACGCTCTGGGTATCTACCTCGCAGAGAGGATTCGATATGCTGACGCTACGCCCTTGTCACAGTAGGCATCGCGGAAAGAAGCACGTTCATGAGGCGTGACCTATTTGTCTTCCTACTGTTCGTAACACTCGCATCCCTATCCTTTGCCCACGTCTCGATTGAGGCGTCCCAGTTCCCTGATGGGACACAGGTGAGCGACCAGTATTTACCCATAGCCTTGAAGGCAGAGGCAACGCCGACACCCACGCCCACACCGACGCCCGCCGAAGTGCCGACGGTGACGGCCACCCCCACGACTGGCACGGACCCGTTCGAGCGGCGCGTCATCGAACTGACCAACGAGCACCGGAGAGAGGCTGGCTGCCCCGACCTCGCGCGGGACGACCAGCTAACCACCGCCGCGCGCAACCACAGCGCCGACATGGCGCTCAACGACTTCTTCTCCCACGTTGGCTCCAATGGCTCGACCTTCACGCAGCGAATCGAGGCGACGGGTTATCAATGGAGCAACGCGGCGGAGAACATCGCGGTGGGTTACTCATCGCCGGAAGCAGTCGTCGAAGGGTGGATGAACAGCCAGGACCACCACGACAACATCCTGAACTGTGCCCTGCGCGAGATAGGCGTGGGCTACTACTACCTCGCCAATGACACCGGGGAAGTGAACTACCGCCACTACTGGACACAGGTCTTTGCGACTCCGCCCTAAGTCAAAAAGAAGGCGCAGGTCCTCGTGTCGATCTCTCTAAACCCCTTGCGTCTTTGCGTCCTTGCGTTATGCCGTTAAAGCCGTTAGCGGTCGTCGGTCGTCGGTCGTCGGTCGTCATCTGTTTGGCGGATTCTGCGCCTGCGAGTAGACCCTTTCAAATTCCGCCAGGAACTGTGAGGCGAGGCGAGGGTCGTCCACGATGAGCAGGTTCTCGTCGTTGTCCGTCTCCGCGTTCTGCGAGAAGTTGTAGGAGCCGAGCACGACGAAGCGCTGGTCAACGATAAAGACCTTGTGGTGCATCAGGTAAGGGTTGCCATCCTGCAAGACGGCGAGGCCCGCGCTCCGCAAGGCTCCATACTCGCTGAACTCGGTGTTCGAGCCGGTCGTCTCGAAGACGCCGCGCACCTCGACACCCGCATCGGCTGCCTCCAGCAGCGCCTGCCCGATGGGGTCGGAAGTGAAGGAGAAGGCCATGAACTCAACCGATTCCTCCGCCGAGCCAATCAGGTTCACAAGCTGCTCCGCCACCCCGTCTTCGGGCGAGAAGTAGTTCTCGAAAGCGACGCCGCCAATCGTCAGGCGCGGGCGCGTGCCGCCCGGCTCGCGCTGGCGGCCAAACGCCTGCTCCTCCCACATTTTCTCGAAGGTCGCGGTGTAGTTGCGGGCGAGGTCTGTGCTGCGAATGAGGATGGCGTGGTTGTTGTACCGGTAGGTGTCGTTCTCCGTCAGGTTCCACGAGCCGGTCCAGACGGCTGCATTGTCCACCACGACGAATTTGTTGTGCATGATGGCGTTGGAGTTGCCGCCGACGACAGTCACGCCCGCGTCCTCTAGCAGGATGAACGGTTCGCTCTCGTCCTCGTCCAGGAGAATGTCTATGTCCGTGACGACGCGCACCTGCACGCCGCGCTCGACGGCAGCTAGCAGCGCGTCCACGACGATGGGCAGGTCGAGTTGATAGGCCGCAACGTCCACCGTGCGCGTCGCGGAGTCAATCAGGTTGGCAAGCGCGTCGCCTAGCTCGCTGGGGCGGCGCGTGGCCGCGTCGTCGGGATATTGCGGGCGGGTGAAATAGACCGTGTAAGGCCCGGCCTCTGTGGTGGCTGGCGGCGCGACCTCTGGCGCGGGGGCGGTAGGCTCGCCGCCTCGAATGAAGAGCAAGTAGCCGGAGCCGAGCAGACAGACCGCGAGCAGGAAGGCGGCGAGCAGCCCGCCGATACTCGTCAGCATCGTCTGCCCGGAGAAAGACGAGAAGCTGCCGGACGAAGCGGCCCTGCCGGATGCCGGTTTCGCGGGCGGCGGTGGCTTCGCGGCGCGTGGTGTCGCACGGGGGGTGTCGAGCAGGGCGACGAGCCGCGCCACGAAGTCCCGCTCGCCGAGTTCGCGCTGCCGGGTGACAACCTCGTCAACGGGCAGACTCTTGGGCGACAGCGACTCGTCGTAATCGGTCAGCAGCTTGCCCACGCGCAGGCGCACCTCGTCATCCGAGAGGTTCGGGCGCAGCTCCACAAGCTCGTTGATGTCGCGGATAGCCTTGCGAATCGGGGCCATGAGCGAGCGGATGCTCACCTCCTCTCCCGACTCCATTGGCACTCTTGCCGCCTCCGACTTCGCCGTCCGCGAGGCCCAGGAGAGCAACACTTCCGCGCTGGCGTCGTCCAGGCTGGAGCGCAGCGCCTCGTCTTCGTACAGGCGCTCGATGGCCTGCTCCACGCGCTCGTAAAACGTATCTTTTGCCAAGAATTCACCTCTCGATGTGCGGCTTCGTCGGGTCGCTAGCAACGCTCTTGCTCTGAAGGATAAGGGAAAAGGGCGAAAGGAAAAAGGAGAAAGAGCGGTGGCAACTCCTATCGTAATCGGGCTGGACCTGGGCACGACAGCCTGCAAGGCGGTGGCGCTCGCGGCGGATGGCTCTGTGGAGGCGGTGGCATCCGGCTCGTACTCGATGCAGACGCCGCAGCCGGGTTGGGCCGAGCAGTCGCCGGAGGAGCTTTGGAGCGTCGCGCGGGCCGTGCTCCGCGACCTCGCGGGCCAGATTCCGTTGGAGCGCGTCGCGGGGCTGGCCCTCTGCGGGGCGATGCACAGCCTGCTCCCCGTTGCCGAGGATGGCACACCCCTCGCCCTTGCCAGCATCTGGGCCGATGGCCGGGCGACGGAGCAGGCGCGGGCCTTGCGTCAACACGCGAACGCGCGCGCCCTCTACCGCCGCACGGGCTGCCCCTTGCAGCCGATGTACCACCCGGCGCGGGTGCGCTGGTGGCACGAGGAGGCGCGTGACACGGCACAGCAGGCCGCCTACTGGGTTGGCATCAAGGACTGGATTGGCTTTCAACTGGCGGGCACCTGGGCGACGGACGTGGGGCTGGCCTCCACGACGGGGCTGCTGGATATTCACACCCTCGCCTGGGACGCGGAGGCGCTGGCGCTGGCAGGCGTCACGCCGGAACGCTTGCCGCGCCTTGTCTCGCCAATGGACGTGATTGGTGGCCTGAGAGAGGAAGTGGCGCGGGAGATTGGCCTGCCTGCGGGGCTGCCCATCATCGCGGGGAGCAGTGACGGCGGGCTGGCGAACCTCGGCGCGGGCGTCGTGGAGCCGGGGCAGGCGGTGGTCACGGTGGGCACGAGTGGCGCGGTACGGCGCGTGGTCGAGCGGCCCTGGCTGGACCCCGCCGAGCGAACGTGGTGCTACGTGTTGACAGAGGGGCGCTGGTTCGCGGGAGGAGCCATCAACAACGGTGGGTTGGCCCTGCGCTGGGTGCGCGAGCGACTGTACGGCGAGTTCGACAAGGACGCGGCCTACACGCGCCTCTACGCGGACGCGGCGGCGGTTCCGCCGGGCGCGGAGGGGGTGCTGCTGCTGCCCTACTTCGCGGGGGAGCGCAGCCCGCACTGGAACCCGGAGGTGCGCGCGCTGATTCACGGCCTGGGGCTGGAACACACGCGGGCGCATCTGGCGCGGGCCGTTCTGGAAGGCATAGCCTTCTGCCTCGCCGACGTGTGGGAGGCGTTGGTGCAGGGCGAACCGCCGAGCGTCTACGTCACGGGCGGCCTGACGCGCTCGGCGGTGTGGGTGCAGATACTGGCCGACGTGCTCGGCACGAGCGTCGCGCAGTTGGAAACCAGAGAAGCCTCTGCCACAGGCGCGGCGACGATGGGCCTCCGCGCCCTCGGCCACATCCCCACACTGGAGGCGCTGGCTCACAGGGCGAAACCCTCCTCTATCTTCGAGCCGAACCCCGCACACCATCGCCTCTACACCGAACGCCACCGGGAATTTCAAACCCTCTACCATAGGCTAGCAGGCAACACTTAAGCACAAAGGCTGACGACAACGATTCCTCCGTCTTTCGTCCTTCGTCCTCCGTCCCCGTCACCCCTCCCCCGCGACGGCAGGCTTGATAACCTCATCGGACTGCACCACGCCCTGCTCCGCCTCCTCTCCACTCGCGCCGCGCCGCAGTTGCACCACGAGTGCGCCCGTCCCCGCCACCAGCATCCCGACAATCTGCTGCGCCGTCAGCCGCTCGCCCAGGAAGAGCCACGCCAGCACCGCGATCTGAATCAGCATCGTGTTGTTGATGACGCTCGACTCGACGGCGGAGAGCACCCGCAGCGTGTGATTCCAGAGCGTGAAGGCCACCGCCGTGCTCGCCACCGCCAGCCACGCGACGTTGGCCCACTCCCCCAGCGAGAGCGGGGGAAGGCCCTGTGTCGCCAGCCCAGAGACCAGCAGCAGGAACGAGCCGACGCCCATGCTCACCACCGTCACCACCAGGGGCGAGATGTCGCCCGTGCGGTTGATGGAGCGGCCCATGACGGCGGAGATCGCGTTCGCTATCACGCCGACCACCACGATTACTAACCCCACAAGTTGGCTGGCCGGAAGCGAGACCGGGTAGAAATAGATGATGGTGCCGACGATGGAGAGCGCCACGCCCAGCCACTGCATCGAACTGGGCCGCTCGCCCAGAAAGACGATGCCCAGCATCGCCACCACCACCGCCGTGAAGTTCAACAGCAGGCTCACCGTCACCGACGGCAGGTACGCGAGGCCGAGGAACTGTGCCCCCTGCGTGACCGCGTAGAAGAGGACGCCGAGCACCAGCAACTGCATCCACATTCGGCGGGAGAGTTGGCGCAGCGAGGCCAGGTGTTCCGCGCGAAAGAGGAAGGGGAGCAGCACCAGAAAGGCGAGGCTGTAGCGAAGCCCCGCGAAGGTGAGCGCGGGAATCCCCTCCAGACCAATTTTGATGAATATCCACGAGGTGGACCAGAGGAGGGTCACGAAGAGCGCCTGCACCACGGCTCGGAGGTGCGAGGGGTTGTTGTTTGGCATGATGGTATTTGTATCGAACCACAGTCAGGCAGGGCGAGTAGAGAGATTGAACGGGCAGCGCTATTTTACAAGGGTTTCTTCAAGATAGGATATTTCGGGGTAGCTGAGGCGGGCTACAAGCGCCGAGACCTAGTTATGTATTATGTGAAGCAAAGCCAACAAAAGCCAACATTCAGGGGCAATCAATGTTGGCTTTGATTGACATAAAGTTTAGCCGCCAGGATGAGACACCAGAGATTTGGACTCGGCACGGCCTTGCTCACGACTTAGGGCTTTGTCAAAGTCGCGTCACTTGTGATGTAAGTTTGTAGCCACGAAGCAACTACTTGCCACTATACTGGCCTTTTTTGCTCGCCAGTACTGGCCGTTACTGGCCTATACTGGCCTCTGGCCCGTGCGACCCGTTCTCTCCTCCTTCGCCTACCCTACTTTGACACAGCCCATGCTCATGGCTACCACATTTTGACTTTGGACGCTGCGATTTCTACAATCTGTAAGCTACGAATCCGGCACTCGCTGCCGGACGCAATACGTCTCAGACACCCGTTGAAGAAGACGAGGAATTTATGCCGAAAGGGCTTCGACTGCGGGAGGGGTGGCTCTCGTTTATCCTGCTCCTCTTGCTGCTTGGTACTGTAACAGTCTCCCTACAGGCGGCGGACTGGACCGATGGACTGGGTCTGCTGACCCCGGTCATGCTGATGGGCCTGCTGGTGGGGGTTCTCTTTGCCAAGAGCGGCCTGCCGGGGCTGCTGCTGCACCCGTTCGCCCTCCTCATGGGGATGGAATGGATTGCCTTCCTCTCCTTCAGTCTGGTGGAGGACGCGCCCTGGCGAGAACAACTCACCGAGATTGTCCAGCGGCTAAGTGTGTGGGGCGAGCGCATCTCGTCCGGGGCGAGCAACCCCGACAACCTGCCCTTCATCCTCGTGATGGCGGGGCTGATGTGGCTGATTGCCTACGTGGCGGCGTGGTCGTTCTACCGCAACCACAACATCTGGGGCGCGCTGCTCCCGACGGGCGTGACCATTCTGGTCAACACCTACTACGGGCCGAGCGAACTCAACGCCATCCTCGTCGTCTTCGTGGTGCTGGCCTTCCTGCTGGTCATTCGCTCGAACCTGCTCCAGCAGCAGGCGCGCTGGGAGGCGAGCAACATCGCCTACAACCCTGAAATCCAATTCGACTTCCTGCGCGACGGCACCGTCTTCGCGGTGGCGGTGGTGGCTATCGCGTGGCTCCTGCCGACGGCGATTGACCAGGGCAAGTTCAGCCCGTTCCTCGCACGCGTCGGGCAGCCCTGGGGGCGGGCGCAGCAGGAATTTGACCGCCTCTTCACCTCGCTCAACTATCAGGGCACGGGCGGCGGCGCGTGGTTCGGGCGCTCGATGAGCTTCCGGGGGGCCATCAACCGCAGCGACGAGTTGGTGATGACCGTCCGCTCCCCGCAGGGCCGCTACTGGCGCGCAGTCGTCTTTGACCGCTACACGAGCGCGGGCTGGGTCGTCTCCGAGCAGCGCATCGTGGACGGGCCGGACGGCGGCGTTGCCCTGCCCGGCATGCTGCCCGAAGCTGGGCGCGAGTTGGTGGGGCAGCAGTACACAGTCTACGCCCCGGCGGGCACGCTGCTCTTCGCGGCGGGCCAGCCTGTCCAGATGGACGTGCCGACGCAAATCATGTTGAGCGGGCCGATGGCGACGGAGACCGAGACGGACGAGGCGGAGGTCGTGAAGAACGCCCTGGCGCAACTCTACGCCCGCGCGCCGCTCTACTCAGGGCAGACCTACTCGGCCATCTCCGCTATTCCCATCGTTGACCACCAGAGCCTGCGGGACGCGCCGACTACCTACCCCGACTGGCTCATCGAGCACTACACGGACCTGCCGGAGACGGTCACGCCGCGCGTGAAGGAGCTTGCGGAAGAGGTAACGGCGGGGCTGCAATCGCCCTACGACAAGGCGCGGGCCATCGAGCAGTACCTCCGCAGCTTCCCCTACGATGAGGGGATTCTCGGCCCGAATCCCGGCGAGGACGGTGTGGATTACTTCCTCTTCCGCGAGCAGAAGGGCTACTGCGACTACTACGCGAGCGCGATGGCGGTGATGCTCCGCTCGCTCGGCATTCCGGCGCGAATCGCGCAGGGTTACAATCAGGGCACGCAACTCCCGTCGGGCGAGTTCGAGGTGCGGATGACCAACGCCCACACCTGGGTCGAGGTCTTCTTCCCCGGCTACGGCTGGCTGGAATTCGAGCCGACGGCCTCCGAGCCAGTCATCGCGCGCGCGGAAGTGCCGGTCGCGCCCATCGAGGACGACGCGCTCCCCGTGCCCGACGCGAACGCCACGCAGCCCGACATGACGGACGAGGCGCAGGCGTTGCAGGACAAGATGGACCAGATGCCGCCCGCGCCCATCACCGACGCCGGGCCGAGCTTCACCTTCGATCCCCGCGTGCTCATCGTGCCTTTCGCTATGATGGCAGGCGCGGGCGCTCTCGGCGCGATGGGCTGGTTCGCCATCAAGCGGCGCTGGCGCGGCCTCAGTCCCGTCGAGCAGGTCTACGATCAGGTAGGCTGGTTCGGGCGGGCGCTCGGCAGTCCCGTGAACCCGAATATGACGCCTCACGAGTACGTGGAGCGCGTCAGTGGGCAGGTGCCACCCGTTCGCGCGCCGCTCCGCCGCGTGGCCGACCTCTTCGCCAAGCAGCGCTTTGGCCGCGCCCCTCTGGCCGAGGATGAGGCGGGCGAGGCGCAAGAGTCCTGGCGCGAGGCCCGCCGCCCACTGATGCGCGAGGCGGTGCGCCATCTGCCGAAGCATCGCCCGAACATCAGGGGCATTCGCCTGCCGCGCTGGAGAAGGTAGGGCGACGACCGACGACTGACGACCGACGACCGCTAACGACAACGGCATAGAAGAGGGCGGGAGCCTCATGCTCCCGCCTCTTTTTGTTGGCTGAGTGGCGTAGCTCTGGCATGACATTGTACATGCCGGATTGCTCACTTTTGACGGCTACACCGCCCGGTTAGATGGGTATACTGATGAGTAGCGGGCCTCTGTCGCCAGCCATAAGGTAGCTGGCTGATTGACGAGAGCACTCGCGGAGCGTGTCAGTCGGGTGGGCGTCCCGCCCCTATAGGAAACATAGAGAGGAACGAGCAATGATGCACACCTCGCTTCGATCCCATTATCTGATGGGAACCGTGGTCGTCGCTTTTCTGGCTATTACAGCGAGTGGTGGGTTGTTCGTCGAGGGGCTGTACAGGCCCTTCGTTCAGAGTGATGCGCTGCTGGCCGGGCTACCTGTCCAGGATTTCGTGTCGCTCCTCACCGCGCCGCTCCTGCTGGCGGCGATGGTCTTCACCGCGCGCGGCTCGCGGCGGGCCTTCGTTGCCTGGGTCGGGTTGCTGGTCTACGTCGCGTACTACTACGCCTTCTACGTTTTCGGCTTCATGTACACCGCGTTCTACCCGCTCTATCTGGCGCTGGTGGCTCTCTCCACCTTCTCCTTCGTCGGGCTGCTGGCGGGCGCGGATGCAGAAGCGTTCCGCGAGCACGCCAGCGAGAGGATGCCCGTGCGGTTCATCGGCGCGGTGCTGGCGACGCCCGTGCTCCTCGTTCCGCTCTGGGTGAGCATGATTTTCAAAGGCATCGCGGCGCAGCAGGCTGGCGAGATTGATCTCGTGTTCGTGCTCGACTTGGGCTTCCTGATTCCCGCCGTGCTCTTCACGGGCGTGCAAATCTGGCGGCGGCGTGCCGTCGGATACCTGCTCGGCGGCGTGCTGCTCGTCAAGTCAGCCATCTCCGGCGTTCTGCTAACCGCCGGGTCGCTGTGGGGGCTGTACCTGGGGTTTCCAGCCGGGGCGGACATAGTAATGTACCTCTTTCTCGCTGTAGCAGGCTCGTGGGCGCTGGTGCTGTACATGCGGAACCTTCAGGACGAGCCGCGCCCAGAAGCCCGCAGTCGTGCCCTGCGGCCCGCCTCGTCGTGACGGACAGCAGCCTGCAATGAACGTCTAAGTGTCCACTTATGGACAAGGAGGGAACGATGAAGAGAATTCTTGTAGCCTACGGTACCCGGAACGGCTTAATGGCAGAGGTCGCGCAGGCAATTGGCGAACGGCTACGCCAGCGCGGCGAGGACCAACTCTTCCAGACGCAGGAGGCGCTCTCATGAAGCCCTCCAACACGCTACTCGTGCTGTCGTACCTGATTGTCGTCCTAGCGTTGGTGGCGGCTGGGGCGGGCCTCTTCTATCAGGGCGAAGGAGCCAGCTTCGAGTTCACGACCCTGCGCGGCGAGACGGTAGCGATGCACGGGCAGGGCCTCTACCGCTATGAGCCTGTCTCGGCGGCGGCGCAGGCCATCCCGCAGGACGTTGTGACGCTCGTCGTCGCCATACCGTTGCTGCTGGTCTCCCTCCGGCAGTATCGCCGGGGGCAGGTACGCGGCCAGTTGCTGCTGGCCGGGACGCTGGGTTACTTCCTGTACACCTACACCAGCATGGCGTTCGGTGCCTCCTTCAACCCACTCTTCCTCGTCTATGTGGCGCTATTCTCGTTGAGCCTGTTCGCCTTCATCGTAGCGATGGTGACGGTGGACCTCGCCGCCCTGCCCTCTCACTTCACGGAGAAGCTGCCGAGGCGGGGCATCGCCGCCTTCATGTTCGCTAGTGCCGCCTTTCTGGTGCTCATGTGGCTGGGGCGCATCGTTCCGGCGCTGCTGACGGGCGCGCCTCCGGTTGGGCTGGAAAGCAACACGACACTCTTCATTCAGGTCATGGACCTGGGGCTGGTCGTGCCCCTGATGGTTCTAGCGGGCCTGTTGCTGCTCCGGCGGCACCCGCTCGGCTACCTGCTGGCGGCGGTGGGGCAGCTTAAATTCGCCACGTTCGGTATCGCACTGGTGGCGATGATTATCGGGCAGTGGCTTGCGGGCGTCCCCATGACCGCCGCAGAGGTGGTGATTTTCCCGATCCTCGCGGGCATCGCCATTCTCATGGCCTTCCTGCTGCTGCGGGACTTGCGGGAAGATGCTCCAACGCGGCCCGAAGCCGTCTCGCGGCTTCCCAGCACCGCGTAGCAACTTCGTAAGATGGATAGACAAGGTTGGCATACAGGTTGGCCCAAGCACGAAGGGAGGGCGAAACGTGCAAACGCTCTGCGCCAGGCGTGTTGCTGGGTGGATCCCCTTAAGGTCGCTTCGCAGATTCACTTCGTTCAGGATGACATGAATGTAGCTAGACCTTACTTGATGTATCAGTGTGTGTTAACCTCGTGAAGCAGTACACGTAAGCCGTTAAGACTGTAAACAAAAAGGGCGGGAGCTTGCTGGCTCCCGCCCTTTCGTATTTCGTAGCGGTCGTCGGTCGTCTTTCGTCGCCCTAGCTTCGCGCCGTCTCGTACCAGGGCACCGTGAGTTGAATCGTTGTTCCGTCGGGGCCGCTGGAGATTTGTAGTTCCGCGTCTATCAGCTTGGCGCGCTCGCGCATGTTCAGCAGGCCGAAGCTCAGTTTCTGGTCGTAGGCTCGCTCAATCTGGCTCAGGTCGAAGCCGCTGCCGTCGTCGCGCACGCTGGCGCAGATGAGTGATTCCCCCTCCGCCACATCACGGCGCAGTTCGACGGTGATGTTCCGCGCCCGCGAGTGCTTGCGCGCGTTGGTGATGGCCTCCTGAAGCACGGCGAAGGTCATCCGCGCCACGTTCGGGGCAAGCGGGGCGTCGCTGGGATAGGCGCTGTAGTCGAAGTTATACTGGATGCGGCGGTCCCCCTCGCGCATGGAGGAGATGTAATGGTCGAGCGCGGAGACGAGACCCTGCGTTTCCAGCACCAGGGGGCGCAGGCCGAACATCATCATGCGGGCGTCCTGCATCGCCTGCCGCGCCATCGTCCGCAGGAAGTCCAGGTCTTCCAGGAGGTTGGTCGTGTCAATCCGCTCGTCGCGGACCATCGTGCGGAGGTGGTCCACGTTCAGGGTGAGCGTCGCCAGCACCTGCGTCAGCCCGTCGTGAAGGTCGCGGGCCAACTCGCGGCGCACGTCCTCCTGCGCCTTGATGATGCGGTCGCGCTCCTCGCGCAGGCTCTCGTAGAGTTGGGCGTTTTGCACGGCGATGGCAATTTGCGAGGCGAAGACGTGGAGCAGGTTCGCGTCACTCGCCGCATAGTTGCGGCGGTCAGGGTAGCGGTTGACGTTGAGCACGCCGAGCATCCGGCGCTGCACGTTGAGGGGGACGCTCATCGCGCTGCCGATGTTGCCCCGGCCCCGCGCCATAGACTCAAATGGTGTGTTCTGAAGACCACCGAGCAGCAGTTGCGGGCGGCCCTCGCGGAAGACCTGGCCCGCGATGCTCTCTTCCAGCGAGACCTCCGTGCCCGTCGTGGTGGCGGGCAGGCCGCGCTGGGCGACGATTCGCAGGCTTTGCCCCTGCCCGTCCAGCAGCATCAGCGAGACCGTATCAGGCAGGAAAGCGCGCACCACCTGCCCGATTATCTGCTCGTACAGGTCCGCCAGCCGCAGGGTGCTCGTCAGGGTGCGGCCCAACTCCATCAGCGTGATAATCTCGGAGAGGCGGGCCGTCTCGGAGAGCGCGGCGTAGCGTTCCTGCCAGCGCCGGATGGCGCGCGAGATGCGCTC
>DASVVH010000233.1:0-6750 GCA_036386615.1 Ardenticatenaceae bacterium | reverse complement strand
CACAGCGCGGGCACCGCAAGCCATCGGGATGGAAATGCTCCAGAAGCCAGCATTCGCACTCTTCGGGGTGGAGGAGATCAGTTATTGGAAATTCCATGGCCTCATTATACGCACCTCTTCACTCTTTCAATAGATGAGCCTAGATTTTATGGGCGGGAAGATTGTACAGGCGTCAGGGGTGGCTCTTACGGGCAAGCAGCGGGCTTTTGTGGAGGAGTATCTGAAGTGCTGGAACGCCTCGGAGGCGGCGCGGCTGGCTGGATACTCAGCACGGGATGCTGACAGCCGGGGGTGCAAGCTATTGAAGCTGGCGAACGTGAGGGCGGTGGTTCAGGCGCGGCTTCAGGAGAGGGCGATGGGGACTGACGAGGTGCTGGCGCGGCTGGCAGAGCATGCGCGGGGCAGTCTGGGCGATTACTTGATTGTGGAGGGGGAAGAGGGGAAGGAGGAGGTACGGTTTAATCTGGCAAAGTTGGTGAGGGATGGAAAGGGGCACCTGTTGCGGGCGGTGACGGTGAACAAGATGCGAATCGAGTTTTACGATGCTCAGGCGGCGCTGGGGCTGCTGGCGAAGCACCAGGGGTTGTTCCGAGAGGGGGCGGCGCAGGAGGAGAACAATGGGCAGATGACGCTAGCGGAGTGGGAGGAGCTTATAACAGAGCGGATGGACGATATGACGAGGTTGATAACGATGTCGAGCCTGTCGAAGTACGAGGAGCCGGAAGATATTATAGATGGGGAGGATGGGCTTGAGGGGGTGCGGTTGTTGACAGGGTGAGGGAGGAGAAGGAAGGAGGAAGGAGGAAGAAGGAGGAAGAAGGAAGAAGGAGGATTGAAAGGGGCGTTGACATGAGTTAGAAAGGAGTGTACGACTACACAAGGTTGGCATAAAGGTTGGCCCAAGCACGACGGGAGGGCGAAGCGTGCTTACGCTCTACGATAGGGGTGTTGCTGGGTGGATCCCCTTAAGGTCGCTTCGCAGATTCGCTTCGCTCAGGATGACAAGTAAGTCGCTGACCTTACTTGATGTACCAGTGTGTGTGTTAGAGGCGGTTTGAAAATTCAGCGGGCGCTACAGGCAAAAAATCGCCGCCAAAGGAGGGGTTGTTCGCAGCGATGGTGGAAGGTGCAGAACCACGCATCTACGCCACAAAAACGTTACCTTTAGACTTCATCTTTCGCCCGAAATAGCACATATTCTACCGAAATATGTCACCTTCGCGGCGAAACATTTTTCAAACCGCCTCTTAACCTCGTGAAGCCGTACAAGGGATAGTAGGGGAGGGTGTGGGTTCTCATTAACGAACCCGCCCCTCGCTTATTCGGTGCCTCGTGAAGGGTCAGTTGTAGGGTATGCATTCCGCATTTCGGCTTTGAGGGCTTCCAATTCGTCCTCGATGGCCTGCTGGCGACGGGCGCGCTCCTGCTGGGCGCGGGGATCGGCGGGAAGGTTGCCCACGTCGCGGAGGGTGGCGATGAGGTCGCTTTCCACGTCGAAGGTCAGGGCCTCGCCCGCCTGCCGCAGGAAGTCGCGGGCGGTGGCGTAGTCGCCCGCTTGCTCGGCGACCTGACCGAGGGTGTGACGGGCGGCGGCGACGAGTTCGTAGTTGGTGGTCTGGCGGGCAAGGCGCTCGCCGGAGCGGAGGACGAGGGTGGCGCGGCGGGTGTCGCCCTCGCGCAGGAGGGCGTGGCCGAGGTCGAGCAGGACGAGGGCGCGCTCCTCGGCGTGGCCGTCAAGGAGGCGGGCGGCGAGGGCGAGGTCTTCAACAGGGGAGTGGCCCTGCACGACGTTGAGCGCGGCGCGGCGGTGCAGGAGCAGGGCGGCGCGGCGCGGTTCGCCCTGCCGGAGCGAATCCTGCGCGGCCTGTTGGAGGAGCGCGAGCGCCTGGGAGGGGTGGCTGTCGAAGAGAGAGGCCGCCTGTTGGGTCAGGTGGCCCGGATCGCCGCGGGGGCGTGGGAGTCGTGCTGGTTGTTCGTCGCTATCATGCGCCTGGTTCATCGCTCTCGCTTGAGGTAATTCTCTATCTCCTAACGATGAGAGGCAGGTAAAGCTCTCGCTGGGAGGGAGTGAGCGGCGTTTGTGTTGCTGTTCCAGTGGGCGTGGGGCTGCTCGTCGCGGCAGTAGTCGCGTTCACGGTAGAGGTGCCGACAACCGTCGCCGTGCTGCCTGGCGTGCTCATCGCTGTCCCTGTAGGAGTGGGCGTTCGGGTTGGTGTAGTGGCGACTGTGACGGTTCGCGTGGGTGTGGCTGTTATAGGGGAGTCTGTGAGGCGAACAATGACCAGCCCTCCGTGCCCATCCGCAACGTATGCGAACTCTCCCGCAGTCGTGACCTGGTATGCCTGCCCTGCTGTGTTATAGAAGCCAACTTCAGCAGGCGCTGTCGGATTCCGCACATCAATGGCGCGTACTCCCCCGGTCGTGTTTCGGCTCGTGTTGCTCGTGCTAACACTGGATTCTGTTAGATAGGCATAGCCATTCACTACAGCGACTTCATTCACGTCCTGTGCTGTCGGGTAAGAACCTACCTGTACAGGGGCAGAAGGAGTGCTTACATTCAGGATACGCAGCCCGGCCTGAGTTGTAGAGTCGTATGGCGACTGGTCGGCGACATAGAGGTAATCGCCAGCCGCCGTCAAGCCACGCGGTAGCCCCAGGGTGTCGAAGGTGCCCACCTCCCTTGGGGCGGATGGGGTGGACACGTCGAAAATCGCCACCCCGTCCGGCCTGGCGACATGAGCGAGATTCTGCCGGACCTCAATGTCATACCCTCCAAAGCCGTATCCATAGGTCAGGGTGGGCGACGTGGGATCACTGACGTTGATAATACCGTAGGGGCTGCCCGCAGTGTAGGCGTGCTCTCCAACGACATCTACTTCGTGCATGTTGCTCGGACCGAATGCTCCGACCTCGATGGGAGCGGCTGGATTGCTTACATCAACGATTCGTAGGCCGTAGGTGAAGTCGGTCAGGTAAGCGACGTTGTCTTCCACATCCAGGCCCCAGAGGGAAGAACTCTGGTGGATTGGAAGCGTTACGGCACCGACCTGTGTCAGGAAACGGGGGTTGGTCACATCCAGAATGCGAAGGCCCTCATGACTATCAACGAGATAGGCATAATTTCCAGCCACGCTCACGTCCCGCACGTAGCTGGGTGTTTCATAGGAGCCTACTTCTGCCGGAGCACCTGGAGTGCTGACGTCAAGCACTAGCAGGTTTTCCTGGAAGCCTTGCGCGAGGTACGCGTGGTTGTCAGTAACGGTGAGGGCGTAGAGGGTTCCGGGTGTACGGTGGACGACCTTCCTCACGGGTTCCGCCGGGTTTGTAACATCGAGGATGGCAAGATTGCCATGATACTCGCTGACAAAGCCGAGGTAGGCATAGTTGCCTACGACCACCACGTCCCTTGGGTTACCGATTCCAGAGGCCAACGAGCTTGAGGGGACAGAGGTGATTTCCTCCGCCGCCAGGGGGTTGGTTACGTTGAAGATGCTGAGGCCGTTCTCGTGTACGAGATAGGCGTGGTTGCCGGAAATCGTTACCGCCTTCGCGTGGCTTGTACCATAGGTTCTCTGGTGCGCTGGCGCATGGGGGTTGCTAATGTCCAGAAGGTGAAGTCCATCGCCGTATGTGGCAAGGTAGGCGTAGTTACCGGCTACGACCACATCTCTAATAGATGACGTTGGATTGTAGGAAGCTATCTCTGTCGGCGTAGATGGGGTGCCAATATCAATGACGCGCAGACCAGCGTCCTCATCTGCAACGTAGGCGTAGTCTCCGGCTACGGTAACGCTCTGGGCATCGCCGGAGGTGTCGTAGAGGCCTGTTATGGTCGGCTGCGCCGGATTGCTCACGTTCACCACGAATAGACCGCCCGCTCCGGCGGCGACATAGGCATACTCCTCCACTATAGCTACCCCGCGTACATAGTCGGGGAAGATGGGCGATTCTCCAACAGGCACCGGGTGGCTGGGGTCTGCGACGTTTAGAACCGCCAGACGCGGGCCAATGCCAACGTAGGCGTGGTGGCCCTGCGTGGCGACAGCAAACGAGGAGCCGCCAATCTGGCCGACCACTTCAAGGCGTAACGGTAGGAAGGAGGGGCTGTGCGAGGAAGATGCTGGTTCCACTTGCGCCACCGCGCGGGGTGCCCCGGCCAACGTAGCGAGGACCAATCCTGCCAGAGCCAGGAGCAGTGCGGACCACGCAAAAAGACGCGCTTTCATAGGATTCTCTTTCGTAGGGGTAGCGCTTTTATGCGAGGCGGATTATGGCACTTCTCGCGTCGGAATGCAACAAGTTGTCAGGTCAGAAACAGGGGCACTCGCCATGAGTGCCCCTGTGGGGAAGTGCAATAATTTCGAGTCGTAGCCGGTGCCGACTCGCGGGATTCATCGGCCCGGCTACGACTGCTTTTGGATGAAAGGCAGGTAAAGTTGATTGGGTAATGGCGTGGTTGACCCCGTGAAGCGCAGGATGAGCAGGCCGCCTCTCTCATCGGCAACGTAGACGTAATCGCCGAAAGCGGCGCTGCTCGATGCTCTCGACGGCGTATCAAAGAACCCTGCTGGCGTTGGTGTGGTTGGGTTGCTCACATCAATGATGTGCAGGCCACCGTTTGTGGTAACGAAGTGGACGTAGTTCCCGGCAAGGCTGAGGTCTCCGAGGTATCCCCACATCGAGTAGGAGCCGACCTGAGTGGGGGCGGTTGGGTCGCTTACGTCCAGGACGCGCAGCGTGCGGTTGACGGGCGGAGAGGGAGTGTCAGCAACGTAGGCGTAGTTGCCTGCAACGGCAACCCTTCTGGCGTTACTTAGCTGGGTAAAGGCCCCTACTTCTCGTGGGTTCCGGGGGTCACTGATGTCAATGATGCGTAGCCCGAAGCCTTCCGCGGCGACATAGGCGTAGTTGCCAGCCACGACGACGCTCTGGACACTCCCACTCAGCGCCCTGGAGCCTACTTCCGTTGGGTTCGAGGGGGTGGATATGTCGAGAATACGCAGGGCCGTTGTGTCAGCGACGTAGGCATACCCACCTGAGACAGCCACATCGCGCGCACTGGCCGGAGTGTCATAGGAACCGACCTCAGCCGGGTTCGAGGGGTCGGCGACGTTGATAATCCGTAGACCATCCTGAAGTGAGGCGAGGTAAGCAAGGGTGCCGGATATGGCAACGTTCCCAAACCCGTTGGGAGTGTCGTAAGAACCGAGCATCGTGGGCGCGGCTGGGTTCGACAGGTCCAGAATACGCAAATCTCCCGCGTCGTTCACGTAAGCGTGGGTACCATGAATTGTAATCCGCAGCGCAGTGGCTAAATGGCTCTGGTAGCTGCCTACTTGTCCGGGTTGAGATGGGTTACTCACGTCAAGGATAAGAAGGCCAGGAGCCAGGTAGACGTAATTACCGGAGAGGAAGAGGTCCGAGTTAGGTGTTGGGGTGGCGTAGGATGCAGCCGTCTCAGGTGCAGTCGGGTTGGTTACGTCCAGCACGAGGAGGCCATATTGGTTCTGGGCAGGACCGGAGAAGGTGAGATAGAGATGGTTTCCGTCAATGACAGGGTTTGAAACCGGCCTGCCAAGGTTGTGACTATCTATCGTGTTGGGTGAACCTGGGTCACTCACGTCAATAATGTAGAGGGTCGCCGTGCTGTTCCCGCCGGTGATATAGACGTAGTTATTGCCCAGCGTGAGTTGGCGCGCTATGAAAGCCGGGGTAAAGCTGATTTCCGATGGTGCGCCGGGGTTGGTCACGTCGAGGATGCGAAGTCCTGTTCCATCGGCAATGTACGCGCGGCCTTCCGTCACGATGATATCGGAGTAATAGGTTTCCTCGGTGCTGAAGGAGCCTGCCTGTTGGGGCGAACGGGGATTGCTAATGTCGAGGACGCTGAGGCCCGCTTCTCCATTGGCGATGAAGGCGTAGTTACCGGAGACGCTGACAGCCTCGGCTCCGTCCTGCATGGTATAGGTGCTGAGCAGGACGGGCAGAGCAGGATTGCTCACATCGAATATGTGTAAGGCTCCTGCATCCGGGGAGCCTGTATCGAAGGATGCAGCGTGGGCGACATATACGTAATCGCCTTCCACGACTAGCTCCCGAATGAATGTAGGATCGGAATGCTCAAGCACTACGTCGGATTGCCCGGCGAGGGTCGGGTTTGCCGGGTCGGTCACATCCACAATGACCAGACGAGGGCCTCTCCACGTATAGGCATAGTTGCCCCGCACGGCCAGGGCAACGGTTGTGCCGCCAATCTGGTTAACCAGTTCTACATTCTCGGCAGCAGCGGGGAGGCTCCGGGCTTGGGCGGATGGAATTGCTGAGATGCGGAGAACAAATCCTACGAGGGTCACAAGGCAGAGGAACAAGGCGAATCGCCGGATAGTCATAGTCGTACTCTGCTCCACTTGCTGCGATGTGTTTTCGATAGGGCGAATCAGTATGGCATTTGTCAAGTTGAAATCCAAATGAGGAGAGGGCACGGTGAGGGTTGGTCGCTCGTGAGGAGACGCCGGACCCACTTGAAGGTGGGAGAGATTGCCGAGGAGTAAGCGGGGTTCCAGCAGACAAAAACGAGGAGGGGGGGCGGCATGCCGCGCCCCCTCCTGGTGTTTACGCGTCGTAGCGGACTTCGCCTTTGCCGCGCTTGGGCTTGCTCTGCTCCTCCCGAATCTTCTCCCATTCGGGCTGAGTGTAGCCCAGGCGAGGAGTTGTCATGCCGTTGGTTGCTCCTGATGAAGGAGACGGCTA